>CAJQLI010000221.1 GCA_905479125.1 uncultured Alphaproteobacteria bacterium
TCTGCATTCCGCGATCCGACGATCACGCGGTATCCGGCACGGGCCCACCGGGCGGCTAGCCCCGAGCCCTCAGCACCGGTGCCGCCTATAACCGCGATAACCGGCAATTGATCTGTCATTCTGCTGCTACTCCATGGGCGAACTTGGCCGCCGGTGTCTGTACCGGTTCGGTCAGCGGTTTGGCTTCTTGCGATGCCGCCTGCCTGTCGGCTGAAACATCTCCGTATAAAGTGCTGCGCTGGCGGGCTTTGCGTCCAAGCCCGTGAATAAGGTCACGAATATTTGCGGGCGAGAGCTCCTGGCCGTGCGCAGCGCCGGCGGCTCGCGAAATTGATTCATTCATCAATGTACCACCCAGATCATTCGCACCTGCCGTGAGGCATTCTTTTGCACCGGCAGTGCCGAGCTTCACCCAGCTTGTCTGAATATTCGGAATGACCGGATTCAACGCTAGCCGGGCAACGGCATGGATAAGCACTGTCTCGCGGAATGTCGGCCCCTTGCGCGCAATACCCTTGAGATAAATTGGCGCCTCCATATGAACGAAGGGGAGCGGTACGAATTCGGTAAACCCGCCACTCTTCTGCTGCTGGTCGCGAATGCGCAAAAGATGACGTGCGTGGTGGATCGGGCGCTCCAGGTGTCCGTGCATTATCGTTGCTGTTGTCCGCAACCCGACCTCATGTGCGGTCCCGATGACCGCCAGCCACTCATCGGTAGATAACTTATCGGCACACAGAACGGCTCTGACCTCATCGTCCAGAATCTCCGCCGCTGTCCCCGGCAAGGAGCCCAGCCCGGCTTCTTTCAGGGAAACAAGATAGTCGGCCACCGACATACCCAGCGTGGCCGCACCCTGTGACACTTCCAGCGGTGAGAACGCGTGAATATGCATCCCCGGCGCCACAGCTTTTACAGCCCGGACGATCGACAGGTAAGTGTCGCCGGTATAATCGGGATGGATTCCCCCCTGAAGACAGACCTCCGTCGCACCCCGCTCCCAGGCTTCAGCAACCCGCCGTGATATTTCATCCAGCGCCAGGTCATAAGGTGCTCCGCGCAGGTTGGCGCTTAGCCGTCCCTTCGAAAACGCGCAGAACCCGCAGCGATAGCCGCAGACATTCGTGTAATTGATGTTGCGGTTCACGACATAGGTCACAACATCCCCACTGACCGCCTGCCGCACCGCGTCTGCGGCCGACACGACCTCGCCATATGCTTCGCCGCGCGCGGTCAGAAGTGACGCTATAAGGGATTCATCCAGTCGCTCACCAGCCACGACAAGGTCGATGGTGTGACGGAGACGCCGACCATCCCCACCCGTCACGGCTGGTGCGACAGGTAGCTTGTCGGCAACGCCCGGCGCCCATGCGTCATCCCGCGCAAAACCATCGCCATCCATTGCCCGCAGCACCGCCGGACGGACGGCATCGTCAAGCCACCCATTATCGAAGATATATCGTGGGTAGACCGGCAGCCTGGCCGCCAGCACCTTCCCTTTCGCGGCGGTCCCTTCTCGCAACCGAACGACTTCGGGCCAAGGGGCTTCAGGATTTACGTGATCCGGCGTGACCGGCGAGACGCCGCCCCAGTCATTAATGCCGGCATCAATCAACGCACCAAATTCTTCGCCACTGAGATTGGGCGGCGCCTGGATCGACATTTCAGCACCGAAAATGCCGCGCGCAGCGGCGATGGTCCAGCGGAGCTCATCGATATCCGGTTCCGGCGCAGACGCCATCTTCGTACCCGGCTTGGCACGAAAATTCTGAATGATGATTTCCTGGATATGACCGTAACGGGCATGCAGGTCACGTATATCCCCAAGTGCCGACAGGCGGTCTTCGCGACTTTCGCCAATGCCGATCAGAATACCCGTGGTAAACGGCACCCGCGCCTCGCCTGCGAGACGGATTGTTTCCAGCCGTCGCTCCGGGTCCTTGTCTGGCGAGCCGAAATGCGGACCGCCCCGGGCGAATAGAGAAGGCGATGTGCCCTCCAGCATCAGCCCCATCGAGGCCGATACGGGCCGCAGCAGCGCAATATCTTCGGCCGTCATCACCCCCGGGTTCAGGTGCGGCAGCAGGCCGGTCTCGGCGAGGACAAGCTCCGCCATCTCGCCAAGGTAGGAAATCGTGGTGTCGTGTCCCAGGGATGCGAGTTCGTCGCGCGCCACGCGATACCGCAATTCCGGCTTGTCCCCCAATGTGAACAGCGCCTCGGTACACCCGGCAGCCGCGCCGGCCCGCGCTGTTTCGAGGACTTCTTCAGCGCTTATATAGGCCCGTTCGCCGGCGACCGGCGGGTGCGCGAAGGTGCAGTAATGGCACACGTCCCGGCACAGCTTGGTCAGGGGGATAAAGACCTTCGGGCTGTATGTCACGACATCGCCATACGCCGCATCGCGGAGGCGCGTCGCCGTTGACAATAAATCGCCGGTATCGACGGATGGGGAGATAGAATTCATGGGCTATACAACACGGCCACTGCGTTGAAGTGATTGACTTGATCTCTGCTGCCGTCGCCCGCACCGGTAGGAAAGTACGCGACCTTGTTGCAGCATGTAATGGACAGCGAAACGGGCGCGCGGTCAAGACCACGGCAGATTTCCCACGCCGTCCGGCAGATATCACAATGCAACTTTGCGACACTGTGCGATCCCGCTTTTGTCCCGGTGGCAGCGTTTCTGTATAAACGTCGGTGATCAACCGAATTCATCACTGGCCGCTGGCTGGCCAAAGACCGTTCCCGTCAGCAGAGGAGATCGTCAAATGGCACGGCTGCAAAACAGGGTCGCCATCATAACCGGTGGCGCGCAGGGAATCGGCGCCGCCTATGCACGCGGGTTTGCCGCGGAAGGCG
>CAJQLI010000222.1 GCA_905479125.1 uncultured Alphaproteobacteria bacterium
CTCGACAGCGTTGCTGACCAAAACCTATCGGCCAGAAGAAAAGAATAAATCCCAGGGTCTCAACGATGCGCTGGTGTTCCAGTCCGTGGCAGTATTCTCGTTCTCTGCCGGTCTGCTGCACAATGCGATCGGGTGGGAGTCAATCTGTGTCGTGCTGCTCCCGTTCATTGCAATCGTCTTCGTGGCGGTTCTTTACCTGAAATTCAAACCAGGCGCAGCACCCGCAGGCCTGGGTCGGCCCGCCGCCACGGCGGCTGAGTAGACGGCAGAGTAGACCCCAGAGTACACCGTGGAGACCGGGTCTTTAACGCCAGCGGACGCTGCCGAATTCACCGGCAGATAGCGGGACGATTGCGACCCGACGTCTACTTGGCATCTTAAAGCACGCCTTATGCGGGCGGTCATCTGAACTTCTGCTTCTGACCTGTCTCAGACATCAAACACAAAAAAGGCGGCACCGAACGCTGCTCGGAGCCGCCTTTTTGTTTAACTGCCGGGGTTGGCTCAGGCAGTCGTTTTCCGACGCCGTGCGAAACCGAGCCCTACCAGCCCGAGGCCGAAGACCGCGATCATGCTCGGTTCGGGAATTGCGCTGAAATTGGCAATGGTTGCTACTTGACCGGCAGATAGACCGGATAAGTCGGGTGAGGAAATAAGATCATCGGAGCGCAGCGTCGCCAATGCGACGTCTCCTGAACGATCAGTGTCATCCTTGATAAGCGTAGCAAACTGCAGGATGCTAACGGTTTCGCCAGCTTCGATGGTCAGGTCGAAATCCAAGTCAAACGCATTGGGAGACACATCTCCCACACCATTGGCCAGGGTAAAAGCATTATTCCCGAACGTAAATGCAAGTACAGGGTCGTAATCACCAACAGGTGAACCGGATGGTGCAGAGAAATCTTCAAACGTAATTGCGCGAGGTGATCCCTCGGTGACCACGAACTCCCCACCGTCGGATCCCAGGTTTGTAGCCCAGGTGACCGTCGTCGAAATCGTGCTGGCGGTATTGTTGGTGAAGCTATCGAGGACGCGATATGTCTGAATACTCCCAAGCGTGTCGATTCTGCGGCTAATAGACAATCCGCTGAACCCTGACACACCGAATGCTCCATCAAAAGCGTCATCGAGACCGTCGTTGACGAGGCTTCCTGAACCGGTCGTGGTCAAGTTTACAATTTCTTCTAACGAAATGGGAGCAGCTGAAGCTGTGCTTACGCCAAACGCGAAGACAGTGGAAACAAGCGCTATCGTCGTTTTTCTAAACATCAAAATTTATTCACTTTACCAAAATTCAAGCTGGTGACCTGAAGGGTACATAGCAATTTCCGTGCCAACTTATCAATTTTGTTTAATTACAGAGACTTAAGCGTCACCCCAAAGGCGGTCATTTGTAAAACTGTAAAATATTCCGACGTTCTCGAAGCTTTACCGCAGGCTCGTTTATCCCCTTATGGCTGGAAGCAGACGGATCTGACGCTTCGACGAAATATCGGCTCTTTGCCGCAAAGCGGATCATCCATCAGCGGCCCGCCGATGCGTATCTCATCGTCATTCTCTGCCCAGCCTCTACAAGAATATCGCCACAGACGGAGCCCGCATACTCACCCCTCCCTTCGGGTTCATGGGGTTGTTTTTCATGTTTTTCATTTTCGACCGCCGGAATTCCTGAAAATCTGTTCACCAGCGCGCTCGTTGGACATATACAATCGACAAAGCCTGCACGATTTTAAGGATTTCATTTTACATGACGATGTTCGAACTCGACCCACGCCTCGCAGCCGACACCGAAAACATCGGCATGCTCGGCCTGAGCCGCGTCCTCCTGATGCGCGATGCCCGCTATCCGTGGCTCATTCTCGTCCCGGCGCAACCGAACCTGGTGGAAATATCGGACCTTTCCGCGGCGGACCAAACCCTGCTGATGACGGAAATCACGGCGGTCGGCGAAGCCCTTGCAGACCTTTACCAGCCGGAGAAGATAAATACCGGCGCGCTCGGTAATATCGTGCGCCAGCTTCATGTCCACATCGTCGCCCGCAATACCGGTGACCCGGCCTGGCCCGGCCCGGTCTGGGGCCACAGTGCCGCCGTTGCCTATGACGAAGCAGCGCTGCAGACGCGGCTGCAGGAAATCAAAAAAACTCTCGGGATCGCGTAGTTATCCACAGATGAATCGACGGGCTCATTGTGCAGTGCGGTAGCTGTCCATATTATCCGACCGTAGTCACTTTACCTGTTTAACGGCCTTTCCGGACAGCTTGCGAAAGGCAGGGAGAATTATCATGAAAAGACGCGATCTCATGCGCTTTGCCGCCGTTGCGGCCGCAGCGATGTTTACCGTCAGCGGTGCACAGGCAGCCGATCCGATGAAAGTCGGCTTCGTCTATGTCGGGCCCATCGGCGACCACGGCTGGAGCTACCAGCATGACCAGGGCCGCCTTGCGCTGGAAAAACACTTCGCCGGCAAGGTCAAAACCACCTATGTCGAGAACGTGCCCGAAGGCGCCGATGCCGAGCGTGTTATCCGCAAGCTGGCAAGCACCGGCCACCAGGTCATTTTCACCACATCGTTCGGCTTCATGAACCCGACCGTCAAGGTCGCCAAGCAGTTCCCGAAGGTCACGTTCGAACATGCAACCGGCTACAAGCGGTCCAAGAACCTCGGCACCTACCTGTCGGTAACGTATGAAGGACGTTATGTCTCCGGCTACACCGCTGCCAGCGTCAGCAAGACCGGCAAGATCGGCTACATCGCTTCGTTCCCGATCCCCGAAGTTATCCGCGACATCAACGCGGTCATGCTCGGCATGCAGAAGGTGAACCCGAAGGCCGAACTCAAGATCATCTGGGTCAACACCTGGTTCGATCCCGGCAAGGAACGTTCCGCCGCCGAGGTCATGATGGATCAGGGCGTCGACGTCATCATCCAGCACACCGACAGCCCGGCTGCGATGCAGGCCGCCGAAAAACGCGGCAAGTGGGCCGTAGGTCAGGCGTCCGACATGTCGCATTTCGGCCCGAACGCCCATCTGCTCTCGGTCGTCAATGACTGGGGCAACCACTACATCAAGTCGGTGCAGCGGGTCATGGACGGCACATGGAAGCCCGAGAACTACTGGGGCGGCATGGACGACGACACCATCCGTATTCCGTCGTTCAACAAGAAGGTTCCCGCAAACGTCGTGGCCGAAGCCAAGAAATTCATGGCCGGCATGAAAGCGAAGACATTCAACCCCTTCACCGGCCCGATCAAGGATCAGTCCGGCAAGGTACGTGTCCCCGCGGGCAAGACCATGACAAATGCAGAACTGGCCGGAATGAACTGGTACGTCCAGGGCATCCAGGGTTCGATCCCGAAGTAAGGTCTTTCAGATCAGACGACAAAGGCCCTGGCGGGATACTGCCGGGGCCTTTTTTTCGGCTAAATTTCAGCCTCCGCAGGAGTCTCCCGCGACAATCCGCGCCTCAGGCGAACAGCGCCAGCGCCCGGTCGCGAATGGCATCAGGTGCCTTGGCGAGCGATCCTGAATTGAAGGGCGGCTGCGGGTCGTATTCCGTCATCAATTGCACGAACTGCGCATGATCGTCGCCGGCGACTTCCGCCAGCAACGTCAACGCCATATCGATCCCGGCCGACACCCCTGCCCCGGTCATGATCTTCCCGTCGGTCACAACACGCTCGTCTGCGGCGATCGCGCCATAACCTTCGAGCTGCCTGATGGCGGACCAGTGCGTCGTCGCCCGCTTACCCTGCAACAGCCCCGCCGCACCGAGCACAAGGGCGCCGGTGCAGACCGATGTCGTCCATGTCGTGGTTTTGTCGACCGCACGCACCCAGTCCAGTATCTCGGCATCTGACGTGATGTGGCTCATATCGGCCGCTCCCGGAATCAGCACGATATCCGACGACGTCACATCGCCCATCGCATGATCGGCGGTCAGTCCGATATGTCCCGCCCTCACCGACCCTGCGGTCTTGCCGACGATTTTAACGTCCGCACCCGGCACCCGGCTGATGACCTCCAGCGGTCCGACGGCGTCGAGCGGGGTCATCTTGTCGAATATGAACAGGGCGATTTCCATTCGGAATTTCCTTTGGTTTCTATCTGCTGTCAGATTACAGATTTAGGGCGCTGCACCACAAAAAGAAAACGGCGGGGAAATTCCCCGCCGCTTCCGATCAGTCTTTTCTGATAAGCGCTATTCGGCAGCCTGTGCCATCTGCGCCTGATCCTCGGCAATGATCTTATCGAGCGACAATCGGGCAAGTGCGAGCGCACCGTCAGCATGAATCTCGAC
>CAJQLI010000223.1 GCA_905479125.1 uncultured Alphaproteobacteria bacterium
CATGGGTCCGCCGGGATAAGTTTCGCGTCTGGTAAGGTGCGCGAAACCCACAGATGGATCGCCACGTTCTCCGTCATTCTCCGGCCGTCGACCACGAGCATCGGCACCTTGTGTTTCGGATTGATTTTCCGGTATTCGGGCGTCAGGTGTTCGTTAGTGCGGAAGTTGAGGGCATGTACCTCGAATTCGGCACCGGCTTCGGTCAGGGCAATGAACGGCGCCATCGCGCAGGTGATCGGTGCGTAATAAAGTTCAATTTTCATGGGTGTTTCCCCTCGGTCCGTCGTTGCTTGTAGTGCTTTATGCCATTTTCGCGGTGTCACGGACATAGCCTTCGGCGATGTCGAAATCCCGGGCCGCGGGTGAACGTTTTGCCGGATCGCCGTATCCGCCACCGCCTGCCGTTTGCAAACTGAACCGGGTGCCCGCGGCGAAATCCTCGCGGAACGAGGCAGGAAGCTGCTGTTCTTCGTTGGTGTCGGGCCACAGCAGGAAACGGCTCTTTGCGCCGTCCGCGCCGCCTGAAAGCCCACTGGGGGCAATCACGGCGCGGTCGGCCCGGTAGACGACGCTCGCGGGCGCAAGCAGTTCATAGTCGCGCCGGTATCCGAGCCCGCCACGGAATTCGCCTGCCCCGCCGGTATCGGGCAGGGGCTCGTAGCGGGTGACCCGGCAGGGGAATTCGGATTCGATCACTTCAAGCGGCGTGCCATAAAGGTTGGCGAGATGGGTGCTGACGCCGGTCGCTCCGTCATTATCTTTGCCGGCACCATAGGCCGAGCCGAAAATTTCATACTGATTGCCGCGCCCCGGTGCAGAATCTCCCCAGGCGACGACAATACTGCCTCCACTGCCACCGGCATTTGCGACGGCACGGCCGGGCATGAATGGATCAAGTGCCTGCAGGATCACATCGACCAGCTTGTGACATGTCTTCATGTAGGACGAGCAAGGCGCGGGTGCTTCGGGGTTGAGCACCGAGCGGACCCCGAACGTGAACCGGACAAGATCGCGCGCGGCGTCGCTATAGGGAATTTCTGCGTCGAGGAATCCGATCAGGCAATAAAACACGCAGGCTTCGACCATGGCGATGCGCAGGTTGGCCGGGCCGCGGGTTTGTGGATCGGAGCCGGAAAAATCCATATGGATATCGCCCTCGGATACCGCGATGCGGACATGCAGCTTCACTGGCCGGTCCCGGTCGACGCCATCATTGTCGAGCAGGCCTTCGGAGCTGTATTCCCCATCGGGCAATGCGGCGAGGGCTGTGCGGAGCCGACGGTCAGATGCGGCGATAATCTCGTCCATGGCGCCGGTGAAGATAGTCGCGCCGAATGTGCGGCATAATGCCTTTAGCCGGTCCCGCCCGATTCCCGTGATGCCGATCTGGGCATTCATGTCGCCGAGCACCAGTTCCGGGGCGCGGGAATTCGATGCGATCAGGCGTTGAAGGTCACTGTTCGGCGTGCCGGCCCGAACGACTTTTACCGGTGGTAGCAGCAGGCCTTCCTGAAACAGTTCCGTTGCCTGACCCCAGGTACTGCCCGGCACGGCGCCCCCCATATCCGCTTTGTGTGCGATGCTTGCGGTAAACGCGACAAGGCTGCCGTCGTGGAATACCGGCGTAACCAGCGCCATGTCGGGGACATGGGGCAGGTTGCCTTCATATGGATGATTGCAAACGAGTGTATCGCCGTCAGACAGGCCGTCTTCGCCGTATATTTCGAGAATGCGGCCGATCAGATGAAAATAGACCGGTCCGTGAAAGAACATGGGGGGTGCGACGGCGAGGCGACCGGTGCGGTCCGTGACAACGCAACTGAAATCGCGGGATTCCCGGACAATCGTGGAATATCCGGAGCGGTAAAACCGGTAATCCATTTCTTCCATAAGGCTGGCAACGCGGCTTCGCAGGATCTGTACGGTGATCGGATCGGGTTTTTGCATCGGCTTTGTCACAACGTCATGAAATTCGTCTTAATCCTATCAGAGATTGCTTCGGCATTCGCGCCATCCCTGCTATTAACCCGCCATAAATACCGGGTCTGGAAAATTGCGCCGTGTGGCGCTAACAAAGGCCCGTTTTTTCGCGCATAGGAGATCGATACGCCATGGCGTCATATCAGTACGTTTACACGATGAGCCACCTGACCAAGACCTTTCCGGGGGGACGGGAAGTCCTGAAGGATGTGACGCTCGCATTTCTGCCGGGGGCGAAAATCGGTGTGCTGGGCGTGAACGGCGCCGGTAAATCGACGCTGATGAAGATCATGTCCGGCGAAGAAAAGGAATATAACGGCGAGGCATGGGCGGCCGAGGCGGCCGAGGTCGGCATACTGCACCAGGAACCGGAACTCGACCCCAGCAAGGACGTATATGGCAACGTTCTTGAGGGTATGCGCGAGACCCATGAGCTGCTCCAGGAGTTTGAGGAAATCAGCCTCAAGTTCGCGGAACCCATGGATGACGACGAGATGAACGCTCTGATCGAAAAACAGGGCGAATTGCAGGAGAAGATCGATGCCGTCGGCGGCTGGGACCTCGAACGAAAGCTCGAGATCGCGATGGATGCGCTGCGTTGCCCGCCAAAGGATGCTGATGTCAGCAAACTGTCAGGTGGAGAACGCCGCCGCGTGGCATTGTGCCGGTTGCTGCTGCGTCAGCCCGACCTGCTGCTGCTTGATGAACCGACGAACCATTTGGATGCCGAGTCTGTCGGCTGGCTGGAACGGCATCTGGAAGATTATGAGGGCACCGTGGTCGCAGTGACCCATGACCGGTATTTCCTCGACAATGTGGCCGGCTGGATCCTCGAGCTTGATCGTGGCCGGGGCATTCCCTACGAGGGCAATTATTCCGGCTGGCTTGAGCAGAAACAAAAACGCCTCGCCCAGGAAGAAAAACAGGAAAAGGCGCGCCAGCGTACAGTCGAGCGCGAACGCGAATGGATCAGTTCATCGCCCCGTGCCCGTCAGGCGAAGAACCAGGCGCGTATCACCGCGTATGACAAACTGCTTGCCGACGCCAAGGACAAAACACCGGATTCGGCACAGATCATTATTCCGCCTGGACCGAGGCTCGGTGATCTGGTGATCCAGGCTGAGGGGCTGAACAAGGGGTTCGAAGATCGGCTGCTGATCGAAAACCTGGACTTCAAGATTCCGCCCGGCGCGATCGTCGGGATTATCGGGCCGAACGGCGCCGGTAAAACGACGCTGTTTCGCATGATTACCGGTCTGGACAAGCCGGATTCAGGAAGTCTGCGGCTCGGCGATACCGTTGAGCTCGGCTATGTCGATCAAAGTCGGGATTCACTTAATTCGGACAAAACCGTCTGGGAAGAGATTTCTGACGGTGAAGATATCGTCGAACTTGGCAGCAATAAAATGCAAAGCCGTGCCTATTGCGGGTCATTCAATTTCCGCGGGCCGGACCAGCAGAAAAAGGTCGGGCAGCTATCGGGCGGTGAACGTAACCGTGTGCATCTGGCAAAGATGCTCAAGTCCCAGGCCAACGTTCTGCTGCTTGATGAACCGACCAACGATCTGGATGTCGATACGCTCCGCGCGCTCGAAGATGCGTTGCTGGATTACGCCGGCTGCGTGCTGGTCATTAGCCATGACCGTTGGTTCCTTGATCGGATATCGACTCATATCCTGGCGTTTGAAGGCGACAGCCAGGTTACCTGGTTCGAAGGCAATTACGACGATTACGAAAACGATCGCCGGCGCCGGTTGGGCGACGATGCGGACAATCCGAAGCAGATCAAATACAAGCCGCTCATTCGCGGATAGCGCGGGATGTGGTTTTCTTCAGAGGGGTGACGCCTTCAAGGGGGGGGCGCCGGTTACGTCGGGTGTTCTTCCGTCAGGAGATGATCAGTCCGATGAGGTCTTG
>CAJQLI010000224.1 GCA_905479125.1 uncultured Alphaproteobacteria bacterium
ACGGAAAACGATCAGGGCCTGCTCGACATCCTCCGCCTGTGCGAAATCACCAAGACCAAGCCCCTTGCACAGATTCTCGACGACCGTCCGCATGAACTTGTTGTCATCGACAACAAGAACGCTCAGAGCATCGAGTTTCGGTCCACCGAACATTGTTTCCCCGGATAACCTGGTTCAGGCTGCCGTGTTGCGACCGAGTGAAAACGGATCAAGCGGCGCCTCATCAAGGTCAGACACCGGGTCTCCGGTAATCGCACCGAGCCAATTGCCGACGACATCGCGTAACGAGACGACACCTTTCAATCGCTCACCTTCGATGACAGGAAGGTGTCGGATACCGTTGCTGACCATTATGTCGAGCACCTGTTTGACGGTGGTTTCCGTGTCACAGGACACAACATCGGCCGTCATGATCTCTGAAACTTTGACCTCTCCAAGAGAAGCGCCGAACTTCGGCAACGAGACAGCGACATCGCGCTCCGAGAGTATCCCCGCCATTGAACCCGCAGCATCGGTAACGACAATCGCACCTATATGATTTTCCGCGAGAACAGCCGCCGCCTCTCCGACGGTCGCATCGGGTTCGATCGTCAGGACAAAATCACCCTTCAGATCGAGTATCTCTCTAACGTTCATCGGACCACCTCTGAATCTCGGCGGAAAATTTCCGCTGATCTTAGATAGCCCTATTTGATTAAAATTGCCTTGATTGTGGTCCGATCGGGCTTTCATCAACGTAATGACCAAGTGGGCTCGCCCGTTACTGCCTGTCCGCGTATACTGGCAAGATGAAGGAGAGAGAACGATGGATGCTATAGTCGAATCGGGCAGAACAACCGGGCGCCCGACACAGGAAGAGGCCGAAGAAGCTGTCCGCACGCTGATCCTCTGGGCGGGCGACGATCCCGAAAGGGAAGGCTTGCTTGAGACACCCGCTCGCGTGGCGCGGTCCTACAATGAATTTTACGCAGGTTACGACCAGGACCCCGAACAGGTTCTGATGAAAACCTTCGAGGAAACAGGCGGATACGACGAGATGGTCCTGATCAGGGATATCGCCCTGGACTCCCACTGTGAACACCACATGGTGCCGATCAGCGGCAAGGCACACGTCGCCTACATTCCTAATAACCGCGTCGTCGGGATCAGCAAGCTGGCGCGCGTCGTTGAAATTTTTTCAAAACGCCTGCAGATTCAGGAAAAGATGACCGTGGATATCGCCGCGACGATCGACCGCGTTCTCAAACCCCAGGGCGTCGCCGTCGTTATCGAGGCGAGCCACCAGTGCATGACGACCCGCGGCATCCGCAAGCCGGGCGCCGACACGGTGACCAGCCAGATGCTGGGTTCCTTCCGCGACGATCCGTCAACGCGCCGTGAATTCCTGGCGATGATCCGGAACAGCTAGGAATGGAAGACGCGCCGGTCGACTTCGCAGCCGCTTCGGCGCTGTCACGCAAGGATCTCGAAGAAGGAGACATCTTCGCGCCCCGTTTCGATGCGGACGGCCTTATCCCGGCCATCACCCAACATAACGAAACCGGCGATGTGCTCATGTTTGCCTGGATGAACGCCGATGCACTGGCGAACACCATCCGCTCCGGCGAAGCATGGTACTGGAGTCGCAGCCGCAATGAGCTATGGCACAAAGGTGCGACCAGCGGACAGATCCAGAAAATTATTGAGATTCGCACGGACTGCGATCAGGACGTTGTGCTGCTGCGGGTCGTGCCTCAGCGTGCCGGCGCGTGCCATGTCGGTTACAATTCCTGCTTCTTCAGATCCGTTCACCAATCAGAGAGTGGGCAAACCCGCCTGACCTTCGAGGAAACCGAGAAAGTATCTAAATGACCGAGAAACTGCTGCCCACCACCGTCGTCGGAAGTTACGTTCAGCCGGAGTGGCTGGTTGATCGCGCCAATCTGAAAGGTCGCCTGCCGCCGCGGGTGCGCGCGCTCGAAATGTGGCGTGTCGATCCGGACCTGCTCGAAGACGCCCAGAACGACGCAACGCTCCTCGCGATCCGCGACATGGAACGTGCAGGGATCGACATTGTCACGGACGGCGAAGTCCGTCGTGAAAGTTATTCGAACCGGGTTGCGACCGCGCTGGGCGGAATTGATATCGACAATCCCGGCGAGGCGATGGACCGCACGGGACACATGAACCCGGTGCCGCGCATTGCCGGTCATATCGTTCGAAATCGCCCGATCGAAGTTGAGGACGTGAAATTCCTCCGCGCCAATACCGACCGCAAGATCAAGATCACCCTGCCCGGCCCGTTCACGATGACGCAACAGGCCCAGAACGATCACTATGACAGCGACGAGGCAGCAGCGATGGATTACGCCGCCGCGGTGAATGAGGAAGTCCGCGACCTGTTCGCCGCCGGCGCAGATGTCGTCCAGCTCGACGAACCCTACATGCAGGCCCGTCCGGATGTCGCCAAGCAGTACGCGGTCAAGGCGATCAACCGTGCGCTTGAAGGCATCGACGGTGAAACCGCCGTGCATATCTGTTTTGGGTACGCCCATGTCGTCCACGAACGCCCCGAAGGGTATTCGTTCCTGCCGGAGTTGAGCGACTGCATCGTGAAGCAGGTATCAATCGAAACCGGACAATCAGGGATCGACCTCAAGGTACTGGACAGCCTGCCCGACAAGAAAATTATCCTGGGCGTCCTTGATCTGAGCACAGACGAGGTGGAAACTCCTGAAATCGTAGCCGGGCGTATCCGCCGGGCCTTTGATCACGTGTCTCCGGATCGCATCCTGGTCGCCCCCGACTGCGGGATGAAATACATGCGTCGCGATGTCGCGTTCGGCAAACTGAAGGCAATGTGTGACGGTGCCGCTATCGTACGCGCAGAATTGTAGGCTCTTCGGTCATTTTTCTCATCGCTGACGGGCCTTCAGACGGCATGGCGGAAAAGGACTAAAAACGTCCAAATTCCTGTATTTTGCTGTATGGTGCTTGGTTCTTACGTCTGAACACCGGAGCTGACCTATTTCCAAGGGTATGACAACCGCGGAGCGCGAGCGCTTCCACAACCTTTTGCTGATGGCAAAGGAAAGCCCATTCGAGGGCGAGCGCACCAATGCGCTGGAAGCGGCCGAGCGAATGGCCCAGCGTCATGACATGACCCTGGAAGAAGCGGCGCGGTCCGGCGGCGAAGGCTTGCAGAAGCCCAAAGACCAACAACCGGATGAGCCCAAACCGCCGTCTTCGTTTGAACAGGCAGAGGCCGAGGCCGCTTCCCGCGAACGCGCTTTCGCCGAGAGCGCGCGCTTCATGCGCGACATGGAAGATCACGCACGAAGCGACAAAGCACGCCGCGACGAAGCGCTCAAAGCAGCTTATGACCGTGGCCTCGACGCCGAAGAACGCCGCCGCGCCGAACGCGCGGCAGGCCGCGACAAGACTGTCCGCAAGAACAGTCGCCGGCGTAATCCGCTGGTACATGCCCAGGTCCTGCTGAAGGAAACCCAGTTGCCGATAAAGGAAATCGCGTCCATCTGCGGGATCGATGTCTATACGGTCGCCGGCCTTAAGCTGAAAATGCGCCAGGAAGCTGCCAGGTAGTCCCAACCGGACGACACAAACCACCCGGCAGGAAAAAAATCATCGCGGGCGCGTCATAACCGACGAATGACTTTGCACCCTCCCTCCCCTCTGTGGTGAAATGCGCAAAACGGGAGGAAGAATAAATGTTCCTGCAAAACGCATGGTATGTCGCCGCCTGGGAAACCGAGATCGGGGATACCCCTTTTGCCCGCACGATCCTGAATGAACCGGTCGTACTCTACCGCAGCGCCGACGGCATAATCGCGCTCGAAGACCGCTGCTGCCACAGAGCCCTGCCGCTTTCCATGGGCAAGGTCGTCGATAACCACCTGCAATGCGGCTATCACGGCCTCGAATTCGATGGCACCGGCGCCTGCGTCAAAGTACCGGGCCAGTCGAAAATCCCGCCTGGCGCACAGGTCCGTTCCTATCCCGTCATCCAGCGTTGGGGCTGGGTCTGGATATGGCCGGGCGATCCCGCCATGGCCGATGAAAGCCTGCTGCCGAATTGGAACTGGCTGGATGACCCAGCCTGGAAGACCATTCCCGGCCGAGACGGCACACCCATGCCGGTTGAAGCCAATTACATGCTGATTTCAGACAACCTGTTCGACATCACGCACCTGACCTATGTCCATGCATCATCCATCGGCAACCAGTCCATCGTTGAATTTCCGGTGAAGACCGAGCGGTTCGATCGCGGCGTCAAAATGACCCGCATCGTGCCGGACCGCCCGGCTGCGCCGTTCTACCAGAAGGCCGGTGGATTTAAAGGCAATGTCGACCGCTGGCTGATCACAACATCCGAACTGCCGGGCTATATCGTCAATGACGCGGGCACGGTGGAGGTCGGCGCCGGTATCACACCCGGTGAGGTGAACGAAGCCGTCGGCGTCGAAATGAAAGTGATGAACCTGCCAACGCCGGAGACCGAAACCTCCACCCATTACTTCTATGCCCACGCAAGGCACTTCAAGGTGGGTGACCCCGAATGGGACGAGATCTACCGCACACAGTTCACGGCCGTGTTCGAAGAAGACCAGGTCATTCTCAACGCCCAGCAGGCCAGCATGTCGCGCAACCCGGATGCGGACGGAATAGATGTTAATGTCGATGCGCCGAACAATCAGATACGCAAGTTGCTGGATGACCTGATCGCCGCCGAGCAGGCGGAAACCTCAGGCGAACACCGCAGCGCCTGATAAACGGACATGAATATTCAAATCACCAGACTGAGCAATACGCTGGGCGCCGAGATTACCGGCGTCGATCTCAACACCTATGACGATGCGACGTTCGAGGAAATCAACGCCGCCTATCTCGAACACCAGGTACTGTGCATCCGCGACCAGAACCTCGATCCTGAGAGCCTGGTGACATTTTCAGAGCGCTTCGGCGTGGTCGAGCCGCATGACAACCTGAAGTTCACGCTTGCCCAACAGCCCAAAATTCTCGTCCTGTCGAACGACGTGGACGAAGACGGCAATCAGATCGGCGTGATCGATGCGGGGGATGCGTGGCACACCGACCACAGTTTCAAGACCCACCCGGCGAACTGCACGATCCTGTATTCGCTGAAAAACCCGTCACAGGGTGGCGTCACCGATTTCACCAACATGTACGCGGCGTATGATGCCCTGTCCGACGACATGAAAGCGCGGATCGCGAACCTGCGCGGGCGTCATTCGATCAGCAAGCTGAAGAACAAGCGCGTACAGATTTCCGGGGCGCGTGAAGATGCGGTCGAATTCTACAAGCGCCAGGAAAAAGCCATCCCCGATGTCGACCATCCGCTGGTGCGCACCCATCCGGTCACAGGCCGCAAATCGCTCTATTGCTCACCGCGGTTTACGGTCGGGATCGTCGGCCTGGACGAGGACGAAGGCGATGCGCTGCTTGACGAACTGATCGCCCATTCCATCAAACCGGAATTCCGCTACAGCCATCACTGGCGCGATAGCGACGTCGTGATGTGGGACAACCGCTGCGTCAACCACCGGGCCACCGGTGGTTATGAATACCCCGATATCCGGCATCTTTACCGGACGACGGTCGAGGGCGGGCCGACAGGCTGACAAACTGCTTCGACAGTGACCTAAAAGCAGAGATTCTGACGTCTCGATCAAACGGTATAGTTCCAGCCAATAGCCGTCATTTCGAAATACTTTCCGCCCATGGACAAACCTGTGTTGGCTGGGTGGAAAACTGCCCTCCCTGCCTGATATATGAAGCTCATCCGTCCGCTGAGTGTCGGATTTTTTTACAAGTTCGATCTAAAAGCCCGATGCCGCCGCCGCTAAAAGTCTGAAAAACCTGAGAAAGTCAAAATTGGCATGAAATTTGCATTACTGGGTTTCAAATATCCTATCCAGTTGTGAGGTGGAAAATGTCGTTTCTAGGAACCAAGGCCCTTATTCCCGGTTTAGTCGCAGGCGCTATCGCCGGTACCAGTCTGATGATACCGGTGCAAAGTGCCAGCGCCGCCAGCATCACCGTCACAGCGACAATCCGGGATTTTTCCAGCGCACACGCCGATTTTCAGCAGGGCATCGGGGCGCTTGAACCCGGCATCGTCCTCAGCGCACTGGGTGTTGACGGCAAACCCGTCTACAACGCGGCCCTCAAGGGAACAACCGGCGCATCTTCCGTCACCACCAATGGTACCGCAAATTTTAATCAGTGGTACAATGACACACCGGGCATAAACCACACCTTTACCACGTCCCTCGTGGCGACAGAAACGGCCCCGGGTTCGGGCGTATTCTCCTACACGAATGGATCGTATTTCCCGCTCAGCAGCACCGACGGTTTCGGTCACGAGGGGAATGGCAGTAACTTCCATTTCACGACCGAGATAAATACCCAGTTCACCTATCAAGGCGGCGAGACGTTCTCATTTACCGGCGACGATGATGTCTGGGTCTTCATCAACGGCATCCTCGCAATCGACCTGGGTGGCGTTCACGGTCCCGCGTCAGATTCTGTGTCGCTGGACAGCGCGGCGGCGGCACTCGGCATTAGCACCGGCGGCGTCTACGACCTCGATATCTTCCACGCCGAACGCCAGACGACGGGCTCCAACTTCAATTTCGCGACGTCAATCGCCCTGGTGGATTCACCGGCCATCCCCGAACCCGGCATGCTGGCGCTGCTGGCCATCGGCTTCGGCGGGATTCTGATCGCGCAGCGCCGTAAAACAGCCTGAACAGCCTTACCGCCGCATCGGCTGGACAGACAACTTCCACCTCAATCGTAAATTGCTCGATTGCCGCCGTTGGGCGGCGTCGGCTTGCGATGTGGGGCAGCTGTGGCGTTGATCTCAACGCTATGAGCGGGGACGCATACCTTCAGGTCCGGCAACCTTAGCACGGGCCGGTTGAGGACGAGGCAATGGTTTGGGGCAATTACTTGCCCTCACGCTGTCCCGGCGATAACACTCCACCAGCGCATTCCCCAAGCTTCTTCGAAAGCCCGCAATAGATGTTAACGACCGCCGGCGCCATTCTGCCGATCTTCCTGCTGATCGTCGTCGGCTATGTATTCAAACGCACAGGGTTTATCGGCGACGGATTCTGGGCGCCTGCTGAAAAGCTGGTCTATTTCGTGCTCCTGCCGGCACTGATTATCGGCAGCATCACGAAATCAGACCTCTCGACCATGCCGGTCGGACCAATGGCCTTCGCGCTGCTGTCGATGAGCATCTGTATGATCGCCCTGTCGCTGCTTATCCGGCCGGTGATGCGGACCGACGGGCCCAGCTTTACGTCGCTGCTCCAGGGTGCGACGCGGATCAATGCCTATCTGTGTTTCGCCATAGGCGACGCGCTGTATGGCGACGTCAGCATCGCGCTGTGTGCGTATTGCCTGGCGGTGATGATGCCGTTCACGAATGTGGTGCTGGTCACCCTGATCTCGGCCTATGCGGGCACCGGCAAGCCTAACTGGCGGCGCGTGCCGCTGCAGATCATACAGAATCCGATCATCATCGGCTGCGCCATCGGCTGGGCGGTCAACACGCTTTCCATCCCACTACCGGAATGGCTGGTGGCGTCCCTGTCGATCCTTGAACGCGGCACGCTTCCACTCGCGCTGCTGTGTATCGGCGCGGGGCTGATCCTGGTTATGGACCGCGCTCAGATGGTCGCCATGAGCGTGTCAGTGGCCCTCAAACTCGCCGTGATGCCCGTGATCGCGATATTTACGTGCCAGTATTTCGGCGTCACCGGCGTGCCAATGGCCATCGTGGTGCTGTTCGCCGGCGCGCCCGCATCCACGTCATCCTACATCCTGGCGCGCCAAATGGGCGGAAACGCGCCACTGATGGCCGCAATCCTGTCGGTTCAGACCGTCGTGGCAGCGGTCACCCTGCCGCCGATCCTGGCGTATGTGTCGCCCTGACGTCAGCGTCCGTTCGCTTCAATCCCTCATGCTTTGACGATTCCCGTTCGTCATGTCGAATTGCTGGTCAGATAAACCGCGCCCTGAATTCAAGGTTCACCCGGAGTTATAACCATGTCTCAAACACGACCACGGATTGCCATCATTGGAGGCGGCATCGGAGGCTTATTCGCTGCGAACGCCATGATCGCTCAGGGACTTGATGTATCCGTTTACGAGCAAGCACCGGAACTGGGTGAGATCGGCGCAGGATTCTACGTTACACCGAACAGTGTGCGGCATCTCCAGCGTGTTGGCCTCGGACCGGCGGTGGAGAAATGGGGCGCGCTCGTCGGCGAAGGATCACAGTATCTGCGAGATGACGGCACGATTATCGCACCAGTACAGGTCACGGACGCCGCCGGCTGGAATGCCACATATGGCATGCACCGGGCGGACTTCGTCGACCTCCTCGCCGCCGCTCTTCCCGCCGATGTGATCCATTGTGGTCATAAAGGCATCAAGTTCGAGCAGAGCGATGATCAGGCCCGGGTGACGTTCACCAACGGCGTCCAGATCGACGCCGATGTCGTTATCGCCGCCGATGGCATTCATTCCGAACTCCGGCCCAACGTTTATCCGCCATCAACCCCCGTGTTCCACGGCACCATCAGCTACCGAGGTCTGGTGTCCCGTGACCGCATTCCCGATTGGCCGATGGATCGCTGGCTCATGTGGGCGGGACCGTCAAAACACTTCCTTGTCTTTCCCGTGCGCCATGGAGAGATCGTCAATTATGTCGGTTTCGTGCCCACGGACGAGGAAATGAAAGAATCCTGGTCCGCGCCCGGAGATCCCGACACGCTGCGGGCGGAGTTCAAAGGCTGGGATCCGCGGATCGAGCATCTGCTGGCGCAGGTAGACCACACGTTTCGGTGGGCGCTCTACGATCGCGAACCCCTGCCCACCTGGACCAAAGGCCGCCTGACACTGCTTGGTGACGCCGCCCATCCGATGTTGCCGCACCTCGGCCAGGGCGCCAATCAGGCCATCGAGGACGGCATGGCCCTCGCGATCATCCTCGCCCAGACAGATAAAACCTCCGTGCCGGCTGCCCTCCATGCGTATGAAAAGCTCCGGAGGGAGCGTGTTGCCGACGTTCAGCAGGGCGCACGGCAGAATGGGCTTCGTGTGGATTCGATGTCGGATTATACCGACCTGGAGTTACGGGATGCCGAACTCGCAGCCCACGCAGACTTTCGCAAGCATCTCTATGCCTATGACGTCGTGCCAGAGGCAGAGGCCGCCGCAGCGGCATTATAGAGCCTGCTCTGCAAGGAGCCTGTCCCGGCAAACGGTCCATATTTACGCCTGGCGGCGGGAAGAATTAGCCGCCCTGTTTCCGGCGAAACAGCCCTCCCCCGCGTTAATCCGCGCTACTTCGCCGCCTGAAGCGCCTGCCAGACCCGCTCCGGCGACGCCGGCATTTCGATCATCGGAACACCCGCTGCGTTAAGGGCATTCTCGATGGCGTTCATCACCGCCGGTAATGCGCCGACCGTGCCTGCTTCACCAGCCCCTTTAACACCGAGAGGGTTCTGTTTTGTGGGTACCGGGTTGGATTTGACTTCGAACATAGACAGATCTCCGGCCCGCGGCATGGCATAATCCATGAAAGATGCCGCCACGTTCTGACCGTCTTCGTCATAAACTGCGCGTTCCAGTACCGCCTGGCCATAACCCTGCGCCACCCCGCCATGAATCTGGCCTTTGAGCAGCATCGGGTTCAACACCGTGCCGACATCATCGACGATCACGTAGCCCGTCACTTCGATCTCGCCCGTATCGGGGTCGATCTCCAATTCGCAGGCATGGGTGCCGTTGGGGAAATTCGCCGCTTTGGGCGAGAACGTGGAGCGCTCATCGATGCCGCCATCGACGCCATCGGGTAGCTTGCCCGGCACGTAGGATGACTTCGCCACCTCGTCCAGCGTGATCGACCGGTCGGTGCCGGCAATCGTGAACACGCCATCGGCGAAGACCATGTCATCAGCACTGGCTTCGAGTTGATGGGCAGCCAGCAGTTTCGCCTTGGCAATGGCCTTTTCCGCCGCCTGGAATATGGCAGAGCCACCACAGGTCGCCGAACGTGAACCGCCCGTACCACCGCCGATACCCTGCTGATCGGTGTCCCCTTCGCGAACGCGAATGCGATCTACCGATATGCCGAGCGCCTGCGAGACGATCTGCTTGTAGACCGTGTCGTGCCCCTGTCCCTGATCGATCGTACCCGCCAGCACCATGACATTGCCTGTCTTGTCGATACGGATGGTTGCCTCTTCGATGGACGGACCGCCCGCACGTTCAATCGTGTTCGACATGCCGATGCCGCGCAGCTTGCCGCGGGTCTTCGCCTCAGCCTGCCGTGCCGAGAAACCGGCATAGTCAATCATCTGCAGACCGTCATCGAGGTTCTTTTCGAACTCGCCGCAATCATAAGTGAATACCAGCCCGGTCTTGAACGGCATGGCTTCGG
>CAJQLI010000225.1 GCA_905479125.1 uncultured Alphaproteobacteria bacterium
ATCCATGTTGTCCGGCCACCGGATCATACCGCCCTACGGCATGAAGGGCGGTGCCGAAGGCCAGGTCGGACACAACTACGTCCAGCGCGTCGACGGGTCGGTCACCGAACAGGGCGGCACGGATTCGACGGAAGTGTATGATGGCGATGTCTACGTGATCGAAACGCCCGGCGGTGGGGGATACGGAACACCATGACGTTTTACGCAAAACCTAGCGATCTGCGCGCGGCCTGTCGCAGCGGCGCATTCGACGGCCCGACGTCCGGCCATGCCCAGGGTTTTGTGCAGGCCAACATGGTGATCCTGCCGGCGGCGGATGCGGAAGAATTCAGACAGTTCTGTGCGAATAATCCGAAGCCGTGTCCGGTGCTGGAGATATTGGAGCCGGGAAACCCGGAACCGAAAAACTGCGCGCCGGGTGCTGATGTCCGCAGCGACCTGTCGCAGTACCGCGTTTTCCGCGATGGCGTGCCCGTCGGTGATGTCACTGATGTTGCGGATATCTGGCGCGACGACTTCGTCACCTTCTTGCTGGGCTGTTCCTTCACCGCCGAGGAGGCGCTGATCGCGGCCGGGCTGGAGCCTCGACATATCAGGGAAACCGGCATCGTGCCGATGTTCCGGACCACGAAGCCGACCGAAGGAGCGGGCAAGTTTACCGGGCCTTTCGTCGTCAGCATGCGGCCCTATACGCCGGAAGACGCCGCGCGCGCGGCGGCGATTACCGAGAAATACCCCATGGCACATGGTGGGCCGATCCAGATCGGCGATCCGGATGCGCTGGGTATCGTCGATATCCACAATCCTGAATACGGCGCGCCGGTGACCATTGAAGAGGGCGAGATTCCGGTGTTCTGGGCCTGCGGCGTTACCCCGCAGGAAGCGATCCTGAACGCAAAGCCGGAGATCGCGATCACCCATGCGCCCGGCTACATGTTCGTGTCCGACCTGCTGTCGGATGCCGGAAAGGAATAACCGATGGATGGCTCTGCCGGCGAAATTCAGACGGCGATCGATATTCTGAAACAACGCTTCGGCGACCGGCTGACGACGAACCAGACCATCCGTGACCGCCACGGAACCGACGAATCCTATCATGCGCCCAAAGCACCGGACGCGGTGGTGTTTCCGCAAACCACTGACGATGTGATCGAGATCGTGAATATCTGCCGCGAGCATCGCACGCCGATTATTCCTTTCGGTGTTGGCACATCGCTCGAAGGTCATATCGCGGCATTGCAGGGGGGGGTGTGCATCGATCTTGGGCAGATGAACGCGGTTCTCAGCGTCAATGCCGAAGACCTCGACGTGACGGTCGAACCCGGCGTAACGCGCAAGCAGCTAAACGAGTATCTGCGAGATACCGGCCTGTTCTTTCCGATCGACCCGGGTGCAGATGCGACGATTGGCGGGATGACGGCGACGCGGGCGTCGGGCACGAACGCCGTGCGCTACGGCACGATGCGCGAAAACGTTCTGTCACTTGGCGTGGTAACGCCGGATGGGCGGTACATCCGCACCGGAAAGCGGGCGCGCAAATCATCCGCCGGGTACGACCTGACACGGCTTTTCGTCGGTTCGGAAGGGACGCTCGGCGTAATTGTCGACGTGACCCTGCGGCTTTATGGAATTCCTGAATCGATCTCTTCTGCTGTCTGTACCTATCCGACCGTGGATGATGCCGTGAACACAACGATTCTGACGATTCAGTCCGGTGTCCCGATTGCGCGGATCGAGCTTGTCGATGAAGTGCAGATGCGCGCATTGAATAATTTCTCCGACCTCGGTTACGCGGAACGCCCGACTCTGTTTTTCGAATTTCACGGAACAGAGGCAGGGGTCGCAGAACAGATCGAGAGCGTGCGTGCGATCAGCGATGAATTCGGCGGGGCCGACTTTTCCTGGGCGTCCCGGCCCGAGGAACGCAGCAAGCTGTGGCAGGCGCGGCACGATGCGCATTACGCGAACATGCAGCTACGTCCCGGGGCCAAGGCATGGCCAACGGATGTATGTGTGCCGATCTCACGGTTGGCGGAGTGTATTGCGGAGACCCGGAAGGATATCGAGGAGGCAGGCCTGCTCGCACCCATCGTCGGTCATGTCGGTGACGGGAATTTTCATGTTGATATGGTGCTGGATCCCGATGACGCAGAGGAAGTCGGTCGCGCCGTCGCGCTGAATAACCGCTTGGTCGCCCGCGCGCTGGAAATGGATGGCACGTGCACGGGCGAGCATGGTGTCGGTCACGGGAAGGTCGGCAAGATGCGGGCCGAGCACGGGGATGCGCTTGACGTGATGCGGGCCATCAAACTATCGATCGATCCGCTTAATCTGATGAACCCGGGGAAGGTCGTCCCGCTTTAAGCCCGTCTTGGGCTTTGCGGAGATGTTGTCCTGTATTTACGCGTCGTCGTCTTCGGGAGAAATTTTCTTGCCGTCCAAAGACATGTCGCGTGTTGCACGGGCCATGTCGCTTGCTTCCCGTTCTGCTTTGGTACGGCCGAAGCGCACGCGATTGGCCTCCGCTGCGCGTTTCTTCTCGGCGCGTCGCTGATTTTTCCGGAACTGGTTCAAATTAACGACATCTGTCATTGCGGGTCGCCCTTCAAGCGCCAAAAATCAGTTACTATGTATGTGAAGCAACCATATCTGCTCCGTGCGTAATTTTAAACAGCCGCCCGTCCGGCGGGGAGAATATTGATGAAAAAGGCCGCTTATGGCTTACTTGGCCTGATTGTTGTGCTGGTCGCCGTGGCCTTGATCGGGCCCAGCGTCATCAACTGGAATGGCTACAAGGCCGAAATTTCAGCCGAAGTTGAAAAGGCGACGGGCAGAACGCTCGATATCGCCGGCGATCTGGAATTTGCGATCCTGCCGGCGCCCCGTCTGCGAATATCGGATGCGCGATTGTCGAATGCCCCCGGTGCAGTGGCACCTCATATGGTCGCCTTGCAGGAACTGCGTGTCAGCGTGGGACTCCTTGCATTGCTTCAGGGCGATATCGAAATCGGCAAAATTGCCCTGATCGCGCCCGTGATCGAGCTGGAGAAACTGCCGAACGGGCAGATGAACTGGCTGTTTGCCCCTGAATCCGACGGTAGTGCTGCCCCTGCCGCCGGACCACGGCCGTCAACGGTGACACCGGGTGCTGGCCAGGCAAAGAACGCGTCGGCATTCCGCCTTGATGCACTGACGATCGAAAACGGCACCATCGTCTATCGCGATACGGCATCCGGGACGATTGAACGCATCAGGAATCTGACCGCCGATATCTCTGCCGGGTCTTTCACCGGGCCGTTCGCATTCAAAGGGGGGCTGACTGTTCGCGATACGCCGCTAACCGTAAAGGCTGACGTTCGGCGTTTTGTCGAGAAGGGTGCCTTACCGTTCCACGTGACCCTCGGCGCGCCAGGGTCGACCGCGGAGATCAACCTGTCCGGAACCGTCACGGACGTGGAAACGAAACCGTCGATTTCGGCGAAGCTTGACGGTAAAGGAGACAATCTCGCCGGGCTTCTTGCGTCATTGACCCGTTCAGCCCCCCTGGCGCAGCTCGGACAGTCCTTCGCGGTTTCGGCGACGATGGCAGGGTCCGAAAAGGCGGTCGCCGTCAATGATTTGGTGCTGCAACTTGGGAAATCCACTGCGACGGGGAACATCCGCGTGGCGCTGGAGAATGGTATCCGCGCAGATGTTGCTGTTCGGATGGCGTCACTGGACGCGGATGCCTTTTTGGCTGTCTCTGAAACGTCGCGGTCGCAGCCCGCTTCGCCCGGTTCTGTGGCGCCGAGTTCTGAATCGTCTGAGGCCGGGGCGGATAACCGGGTTGTTCCCGCGACCCCGGCGCCGGCGTTTGAACTGCCGAACGACATCGAAGCCAATATCGACCTGACGATCGATGAAGTGGTTGCGATGCAGGATCGTATTCGTGCAGTTCGTCTCGCAGTTTCGCTAAAGGGTGGGGCCATTACGCTGAACACGCTGACGGCAAGGTTCCCGGGCGCGACCGAGCTA
>CAJQLI010000226.1 GCA_905479125.1 uncultured Alphaproteobacteria bacterium
CAACGCGTGCGCCGCCGCCTGGGCCTGGCGGTGTTCGATCATCTGCACACGCTGTCTCTGCGCTATCACCTGTCGCGCCGCACCGGCATGCTCAGCCGGGTACAGGAACGCGGACTGGAAGCGACAGCGGAACTATTGTTCAACCTCGTCTTCGTGATCGCACCGCTGGTCACCGAGATCATTATTATCACCGCCATCGTGCTGGCCCGGTTCGAAGCGCATTTCGCAATCATCATGGCCGTCACGCTGTCGCTGTTCCTGTTCGCCGTCATATTCGGCTCGGAAATATTGCGCCGCTATCAGCGCCCCGCCGTGATCAAGGCATCCGAAGCCCATGGCAAGGCAATCGACAGCCTGATCAACTACGAAACCGTCAAATATTTCGGCAACGAGGATTACGTCTCAGGCCGCTATGACAGCGAATTGGCAGAAGCGGAGCGCCTGACGGTGCGGTCGCTGATATTCCGCAGCCTGCTGGGTGTCACCCAGATGACGGTGCTGGGAATCGGCGCCGGTGCCATCGTCATACTCGGCGGTATGGACGTCGCCGCAGGCGCCATGACCATCGGCGCATTCGTTCTGATCAACACCTATCTTCTTCAACTCGTCCGCCCGCTGGAGCGTCTGGGCAACCTGTACCGGTCAATCAAGCAGGCGCTGATAGACCTGGAACAGATGGTCCGCATCTTCGACGAGAAGCCGGAGGTCACCGACCGCGCAGACGCGATACCGCTGCCCGGCGGCGACGGTGCGATTCGATTCGAAAACGTCTCATTCGCCTATGACCCGCGCCGGCCGATCCTGAAAAACGTCAGCTTCGAGGTCGAGGCCGGACACAAGCTCGCCCTTGTCGGACCGAGCGGCGGCGGCAAAACCACCATTGGCCGCCTGCTGTTCCGATTCTACGACCCGGCAGAAGGCATCGTTCAGATAGACGGGCACGATATCAGCCGCCTGACCCAGCATTCCGTCCGCGGCGCTATCGGCGTCGTGCCGCAGGACACCGTTCTGTTCAATGAATCGATCGGCGACAATATCGGCTTCGGCCGCCCGGGCGCGACGGCTGGAGATATCTCCGATGCTGCGGAAATGGCCCAGATATCGAGCTTTATCGGCAGCCTGCCGGACGGGCTGGAAACGGTCGTGGGTGAACGCGGACTGAAACTGTCCGGCGGCGAGAAACAGCGGGTCGCCATCGCCCGTGCCGTGCTGAAACGCCCGCGAATTTTCCTGTTTGACGAGGCAACGTCGGCACTCGACAGCCACACCGAACAGGCAATCCAGCAGAGCCTGACGGAGGTATCGCGCGGATCGACCACCGTTGTGATTGCGCACCGGCTGTCTACTGTCGTCGACGCGGAACAGATTTTGTTTGTCCAGAACGGGGAAATCCTGGAGCGCGGCTCTCACCTGCAGTTACTGGCCAAGCAGGGAAGTTACGCCGCCCTGTGGGACCGCCAGCAAAGACAGGGCAAGGAGGCCGAAGACAAAGCCCATGGCGACGATGCGGATCCGGCAATCACGGTTTCCGCGCCATAGAACGGCTTGTCATAAAGCTGCCTTGTCATAAAAATGAAAAGGTGGATGCTTATATTAGTGTGCTTCAATCTGCGTCCGATTTCCGGCGTGGGTGAACTCTCTTCACGGCCTGACCGCCAGAATCACCTTCTATCCAATCGAAACAAGGACGCACGACATGGCAGACTCCGAACCCACCGGCGGAATCGGTTTCTTTGAAAAATGGCTCTCGGTCTGGGTTGCGCTGTGTATTGCCGCGGGCCTGATCCTCGGCAATGTCGCACCGGGCGCCTTCGAGGTGATTGCAGGCTGGGAATACGCATCGGTGAACTTCGTCGTCGCCCTTCTGATCTGGGCGATGGTGTATCCGATGATGGTGAATGTCGACTTCGCCAGTATCCGCCACATCGGCGACCGGCCCAAAGGCCTCATCATTACCCTCGCGGTAAACTGGCTGATCAAGCCGTTCACGATGGCAGCTCTCGGCGTGTTGTTTTTCGAAGTCCTGTTCGCCGATCTCATCTCGCCGAAAGATGCTCAGGAATATATCGGCGGGCTCATCCTGCTGGGCGCCGCTCCCTGTACCGCAATGGTGTTTGTCTGGTCGCAGATGACGCGGGGCGATGCGACCTACACGCTGGTCCAGGTATCCGTAAACGACGTCATCATGATTTTCGCCTTCGCACCGATTGTCGCCCTGCTTCTGGGGGTCACCGATATCGCGGTGCCCTGGGAAACCCTGCTGCTCTCGGTCGGGCTGTATGTCGTGATTCCGCTGATCGCCGGGTATGTCACCCGACAGCAATTGATGCGCCATGCAGACCGGCTCGAAGGCGGCGAAGAAGCGGTCGCTCGGTTTGTCGGCGGTATCAAGCCGTTTTCGGTGATCGGATTATTGGCCACCGTGGTGCTTCTCTTCGGGTTCCAGGGCAACGTGATTATCGAACAGCCGCTGCTGATCGCGCTGATCGCCGCCCCGCTGATCATCCAGTCCTACGGTATCTTCGCAATCGCCTATGGCGCTGCCTGCGCATGGCGGGTGCCGTTCAATGTCGCGGCACCCTGCGCCCTGATCGGCACGTCCAATTTCTTCGAACTTGCCGTCGCCGTCGCGATCAGTGTCTTCGGCCTGAACTCCGGCGCCGCCCTTGCGACGGTCGTCGGCGTCCTGGTCGAAGTACCCGTTATGCTGTCACTCGTCGCCTTTGCGAACCGAACCCGGCGCCACTTTCCGGCGAAATAGCCCGCGTAAGCGCCTTTCGCTAAACGTCTTTTTCGAAATGGCGCACATTGGGCACATCGCCGGGCAGTCCGAGACGTTCCCAGTCCGCCGATACCTTGTCGTAAATTTCCTTGCTGAGCATGGTCCGCTTGGAAAAATTCTTCAGGTTCTTGTGATCCTTGCACGCATTGATCAGTGCCTTGGACCCATAGGGGCGGTTTTCGGGCGGATACTGTGACGGATCGAGCTGGGTGCTCCACGTATTGCGCAGGATATCGATGTCGTCGATCGGATTGCTGCGGCTGGCCATGGCCCACAGGACCTGGTCCATGTCACAGGGATCGACATCCTCATCCACGGCGATGATCCATTTCGTGTAATAGGCACCGCCCGGCACCTGCGCCGCCAGTGCCAGTACCTGCGCCGCATGGCCGGCATAGCGCTGTTCGAGGCTGATGACGGTCATGCCCCAGCCGCCGGCGGCGGCAGGATGACAATAGACGCCTTCGATACCCGGAATACCGAGCTTGTCGAAATCGTTCCACACGCGGGCCGACCGGATAATCGCAAAGAACCCGCTCTGTTCGCAGGACGGATAATCCGCCATCAGCGCATTGGTCATGATCGGCTGGTTACGGTGATGCAGTGCCGTGATTTTGACCAGCGGTGCATCGCCCTCGGGCCGGCCGTAATAGCCGGTGAACTCGCCGAACGGGCCCTCACCCTTCATCGAGCCGGGTTCCAGTACGCCTTCGATCACCAGCTCGGCATTGGCAGGGATCAGCAGGTCCGTCGTCTTGCCTTTTACGACCGAGACGGCCTGATCGCGGATTCCACCGATGAATTCATATTCTGAAATATTCTTCGGAAAGCCCTGGGAGCCG
>CAJQLI010000227.1 GCA_905479125.1 uncultured Alphaproteobacteria bacterium
ACCGTTGCGGTGAAAGAAACCGGGCCGTAGGCGGGATGGATGTAGTGACCGGTATAGGTATGGGGCAGCCGGTCCGGCGCGATGGTGGCAGACGAGGGCGGTTTCGGTTTCTGCGGTTTTCGCCCGCCGCCGAAGTGGGCGATCCAGTCGGTCCGCGGTGCGGCGGTCAGGCAGTCCAGCGCTATCTGTGAGACGATCCGTGCAACGGGCGTCTCGCCGGACATATTGGTGAGGACGATAACGCCGGATTTCCTGTCCGGCAGCAGAGAGAGCCGCGCGCCGTAGCCGTCGATGAAGCCGGGATGAAAGGCGAGGCGCTGGCCGTGCCATGACGACAGTCTGAGGCCGAGTCCATATGAGCCGGCTTCCCGCGCGGTGAGCGAGTTGACAGCGGCCGCGGGCAGAGCCCGCCTGCCATCGATGATACCGTTACCGGCCAGTGCCTGCGTGTATTTCAGCATGTCGTTGATGGAGGCATAGAGACCGGCGGCCGGCGCAACGGGATCGGTATCCCTCAGCGGCAGGGATATTCTGCCTTCTGCGGCCGGAAAATACGGTGACGCGCGGTTCCGGGTTTGCCGGAAACCGGCAAGCGTGGTGACGGTCTCCATCATGCCGACTTTGTCGAGGATTTCTGCGGCTATCCAGTCATTCCAGGTTTTGCCGGTCGCGGCTGACAGGGCGACACCAGCCACTGCGAAGGGAACATTGTTGTATTGAAACGCATCGCCACCCTTCGCAAAACGCGGCAGCATCGCGAGGCGCCTCGGGAGTTCCTGCCGGTCGTAGCTATCGAGATACCAGAGCGCATCGTGGCGCGGCCAGCCCGAGGTATGCGACAGCAGGTGCCGCAGCGTTACGTCGCCGGGGAAATAGTCCAGCAATTGTCGGACGGGTCGGTCGATCGACAGGCGGCCCTCCGCCGCGGCGATGGCGATACCGAGTGCGGTGAACGATTTGGTGAGCGAGCCTGTTCCGAAAACCGTCCCCGTGGTGACGGGCAGGCGGTTATCTGTGTCGCGGATACCGTATGTACGGCGGAGAATGATTTGTCCGCCCTCCACCACGCCGAGGGCCATTCCGGGTACTTGCCAGGCTTTCATTGCCCGCTTCGCATCGTCGTTGAGCGCGTTGCAGGTGAACCCTGCCGCGGGGATGGAGAAAGCGACGGGGAGAATAAGAAGAGCTGAAACAGCGATCCGAAGGGGCACGGCGTATAGCATGCGGGGATCATCGCATGAATCGGTTGCGATCTGGGGCTCCGATGAGGGGGTGTTGATTTGTATAAATATTTTAGCTACAAAATTTATATAATTATCTTATGGAATAATTCCCCCCATGCCTGATAGCTCCATGGTCACTGACGACTGGCATCTGCCCCCAACGATAAACCGCGCCGCGTTGCGCGATGCTGACGGGGGCGATACGGAATTCCGCCGGATGATCTACGGCATTTTCACCATGACGGTGAATTTCGACCGGATCCGTGAACAGATGGCGATGTCGCTCGGTCTGTCGGGGATCCAGTATCATATCCTGATGGTTGTCGCGGAACTCTCGGAAGAGATGCCGGTCACGGTTTCACTCATTGCCGACCGGCTACATACGTCAGGCGCCTATGTCACGATGGAGAACAAAAAGCTGATGGGACAGGGCTTTCTCGACAAGCAGCCCAACCCGGAGGACGGTCGAAGCGTCCTCATCAGCCTGACGCAGGAAGGGCGCGATGCGATCGACGCGTTCGCCCCCCACTTGCAGGCGATAAATGACGAATTGTTCGACGGGATAGGACCGGAGACCTTCGAACAGTTCCGGGGGATCGTCGATCACATGACCCGCACAAGCAACCGCGCGGCAGAGCTCGCTGAAAACCTCGCCCGCGACCATACCCAGATTACCGATGCACCGATGAGCGCAATCGGGCGCTGACACGCAAACAAAATACCCATACAGGAGTCATCAATGCTCAAGACAGGACAACAACACCTCGAATCTCTCCGCGACGGACGCCGGGTTTATATCGGCGACGAACTTGTCGAGGATGTGACAACTCACCCGGCATTTGCGAACGCGGCAAAGTCCTTTGCGATGATCTACGACCGCAAGCGTGACCCTGAAAATATCGACGTGATGGCCTATGAGGATGAAGACGGCGAGCTGTCATCGTCCTGGTTCCTCAAAGCGAAAACGCGGGACGATCTGCGCCGCCGGCGTGAGACCCATCGCCGCGTTGCGGAATGGACATGCGGCCTGATCGGCCGCTCGCCGGATCATGTCGCGAGCTTCGTCACGGGACTCCTGTGGAAACCTGACCTGTTCGAGGACAATCTGAGAGGGTCAGCCGCGCACCTCGAAGCCTATTATGATTACATGCGCAAGAACGATACTTTCGCCTGCTACACCGTCCTGCCGCCGCAGGGCGCGCGCCAGCCGGAGCTGTACCAGCGTGAAGGGCTGACCGTACCGACGCTGCGCGTCACCGCCGAAGACAAGGAGGGTGTCACCCTGAACGGGATGAAGATGCTCGGCACGTCCGCTGTGTTTTCGAACGAAACCTGGGTCGGCAACCTGTTGCCGCTGGGCGAGGAACAGGCGGCGGAAAGTGTTACCTGTGCGGTGCCGCTCAACTGGGCCGGCGTGACCATCTGGACTCGCAAGCCGTTTGAGCGGTTCGCGGTATCCGAGTTCGACGCGCCGTTTGCGTGGAAGTTCGATGAGACGGATTCGATGGTCATCTTCGAAGATGTCAAAGTTCCGTGGGAGCGGGTGTTTACGCATAACAACGCGGCGCTGTCGCGGAACATTTATTTCGAAACGCCGAGCCATGCGATGGGCAATCATCAGTCCAATGTGCGATTCCAGGAAAAGCTGAAACTCATCATCGGCATTGCGCGCCGCTCGGCAGAGATCAACAACGTCCTTCAGGTTCCGGCCGTCCGCGATACGCTCGGCAAGCTGGCCGCCGCCGAAGCGGGGCTAGGCGCCATGATCTCCGGCCAGATCGAGGATGCCGAGGAAATGGTTCCGGGACATCTCAGCATCAACCGGCGCCACATGTATGGCGCACTGCACTGGTGCACCCAGAATTACGCGGATATCTGCGAAACGGTGCGGGAGCTCATGGGCGGTGGACCGTTCCAGATGCCGGCCGATATTTCCGTCATTAACAATCCCGAGCTGAAACAGAAGTTCGAAACCTACTGGTCGGTGCCCGGGCAGTCGGCGATCGAACGGATGAAGTTCCTGAAAATGGGCTGGGACCTGCTCGGCAGCGACTTTGCCGGAAGGCATCAGCAGTATGAACGGTTCTATGCCGGGCCCGCCTTCATCAACACCCTGTACAGCTTTATCAACTGCCCGTGGGATGAGATGACCGGCACGGTCGACCGTGTGCTGGCCGGATATGACGTGCCGCTGTCGGGTGAGATGCGTCACATGGCGGCGGAGTAATCTTTACCGCCGACTTGCCGGGCTTCGTCTGCGCGGCCTAGTATCCGGCTCCACCAATTTGCCGGGAAAAAGAGCATGTCAGACGAAATCCGCGATCAGCTTGCACCGACGGGCGTCCTGCGCGCAGGGATCAACATGGCCAACAAGCTGCTGGTCACGGGCGCGACGCCGTCGGGCGATCCGGATGGTGTCGGACCGGAATTCGCCCGCCATATCGCGGATGGCCTCGGCGTTCCTGTATCGTACGTGCAGTTTCCGACCCCGGGCGAACTGGCGGATGCGGTGACAGAAAATGTCTGGGATATCGGCCTGATCGGCGCGGAGCCCACACGCGCCGAGAAGATCGCGTTCACCGCCGCTTATGTGGAAATCGAGGCGACGTACCTTGTGCCGGAGGGCTCCCCGCTGAACACGATCGAAGACGTCGATGCCGAGGGCGTGCGTATCGCGGTGTCGGGACGCAGCGCGTATGACCTGTATCTTTCTCGCAGCCTGAAACATGCGGAGCTGCACCGGGCGCAGGGCCTGCCGGGTGCGCTTGAGCTGTTTATGGCCGAGAAAATGGATGCGCTGGCCGGATTGCGCCCCGCCTTGACGGGCGATCTCGACAAGGTGCCGGGTGGCCGCATTCTGGACGGGCAGTTCGCGGCAGTTCAGCAGGCGGTGGGCACAGCACGCACCAAGCCCGAAGCCGCCGCCTATCTGTCGGATGTGGTTGAAGATGCAAAGGCCAGTGGCCTGATCGCCCGGTTGATTGAAAAGCACAAAGTTGTCGGGCGGCTTTCAGTGGCGGGTCCTGCCTAACGCGCGGGATCCATCAGTCACTTAGAATCCGGCTGAGGAAAAGTCGGGTCCGTTCGTTCTGCGGATTGTCGAAGAAATCGGCGGGCGGGGCGTCTTCGATGATCTCGCCGCCATCCATGAAGATCACCCGGTCGGCGACACGCCGCGCGAAGCCCATTTCGTGCGACACCACCAGCATCGTCATGCCGCTTTCGGCAAGCTCGATCATGGTGTCGAGCACTTCCTTGATCATTTCCGGGTCGAGCGCT
>CAJQLI010000228.1 GCA_905479125.1 uncultured Alphaproteobacteria bacterium
CAGCCCCACGGCCGAACCCGATGTCGATTTCAACATGCTGGCCGACCGGCGGGATTACGACCGCCTTGCTCAGGGCGTACACCGCATGGCCGGGTATTTCGCCCATCCCGCCATGGCCGGGATTGCTGCCGACGCGTTCCCCAGCGCCTATTCCGAACGTGTCAGAAAAATCGGCGCGGTAAACACGAAGAACAAGATTCTGACCAACATTCTGGCCGCAATCCTGGACGGCCCGGCACCGCTCCGCCGGTCGGCTATCAAGGGGTTCATCACGCTCGGCAAAACGCTCGACGACCTGATGACCGACGAAAAGGCGATGGAAGAATTCATTCGCACCAATGTCACAGGTTGCTGGCATCCTTCCGGGACCGCCCGGATGGGACAGGCCGACGACCCGCTGGCCGTGACGGCACCCGACGGCAGTGTCTATGGCGTCGATGGCCTGACGGTCTGCGATGCGTCACTGTTTCCTTGTGTACCCCGCGCCAACACGAACATCCCGACGATCATGTGTGCCGAAAAGATAGCCGACGGCCTGCTGAACTAAGCGTTGCGTCGACCGAACGAATTTTTGTTCCACCCATTCGCCTGAAGAGACACATTCGACGGTGCGGGCGGAAACCAGCAAGGCCTTTGAGATGACCGACGAGACGCCGATTTCGCTCTGGGATTTGACGACAGAAGAGACGGCCCTGTCGCCTGAAATGGACGGCGACATCACCACCGACCTCGCGATTATCGGCGGTGGGTTTACCGGCCTTTCAACCGCCCTTCACGCCGCCGAGCGCGGGATAGACTGTCATGTTCTGGAAGCAAAGAAGATCGGATTTGGCGGATCGGGGCGCAATGTTGGACTGGTGAATGCCGGTCTCTGGCTGCCACCGCAGGATGTACGCGCCCAACTTGGCGAAGAACGTGGCACGTCGCTCATTACAACGCTCGGTGATGCCCCCGCCTACGTAATGTCGTTGATCGAACGCCACCAGATCCGCTGCGAGGCAACGCGCACCGGGACCATTCATGCCGCGCACTCCCCCGCCGGTTATGAGGACCTCGCCCGCCGCACCGAGGAATGGCATCGTCTCGGCGCACCGGTAGACCTGTTATCCCGCGAAGAGACGACAGCAAAAATCGGCAGCACCGCTTTCCATGGCGGCCTTCTGGACCGACGCGCAGGGACGATCAATCCGATGGGGTATGTGCGCGGTCTGGCCCGCGCCGCAATGGCCGCCGGGGCCGGTATATCGATCGGTGTTACTGCACAGAAGCTGACACGTATAGGGGACCGCTGGGTCATTGAGACCGATCGCGGACAAGTATCTGCGCGCTTTGTTGTGCTCGGCACCAATGCCTACACGGACACCCTGTGGCCTGGACTGAAACAGACTTTCACGATGATCCATTATTTTCAGGCAGCCACCGAGCCGCTCGGTGCGCAGGGCGAATCCATCCTCTCGGAGCGCCAGGGAGTCTGGGATACCGGCAGGATCATGTTTTCAATGCGCCGCGATGCCTTCGGGCGATTGATCGTCGGATCGATGGGCCGGGTCATCGGCGGCGACAAGGGCCTGTCGCGTCGCTGGGCAAGGCAGAGAATCCGCGCCATATTCCCCGAACTTGTCGATATCGAATTCGAAAAGTTCTGGCATGGCCAGATCGCCATGACACCGGATCACCTGCCCCGGATATTCCGCCTCGCCGACGGCCTGTATACCCCTATCGGCTATAACGGCCGCGGGATTACGCCCGGCACGATGTTCGGAAAGGCCATGGCGGACCTTGTCGCGGGTGGCCATGAAGGCGACATGCCCCTGCCCGTCACGAATCCCAGCCGGGTGGGCTCGACCGGCATTAGATCAACTATGTATGACGCGGCGTTTACAGCAAAACAGATCAAGGATGCCTATCGTAGATAGGCCCGAAACCATTCCAACACCCTTACTCAGGAGACCTCGATGACAGACAAACCAATCGCCCTTATCACAGGTGGCGCGCAGGGAATCGGCTATGCCTGTGCCGAGGCTATTGCCGAAGACGGCGCACGGATTGTCCTTGCCGATATTAATGCAGACGGGGCGCAGGCTGCGGCCGCAACGCTCGGCGGCGATACGGTTGCTTTCGCATGCGACATGGGCGATGCCGATCAGGTAACCGCACTGTTCGACAGGATAGAGGCGGAAATCGGCACGGTATCAATTCTGGTCAATTGTGCGGGTATTGCGATCACGAACGATTTCCTCGAGACACCGCTGGAAGAATTTACGTCTGTCATCAACATCAACCTGGTCGGCACCTTTGTTGCGATCCAGCGGGCGGCCAAATCCATGATCGCCGCCGGTATCCAGGGGTCGGTCGTCAACATGTCGTCCGTCAACGCCCAGATCGCGATTCCGACAATTGCCGCCTATTGCGCTTCCAAGGGTGGGGTTATGCAGCTGACCAAATCGAGCGCGCTGGCGCTGGCCCCGCACGGCATCCGGGTCAACGCGGTCGGTCCGGGCTCCATCGACACCGCGATGATGGCGGGCGTGAATGCAGACCCCGGCGCCATGAACGTCGTGATGTCGCGCACACCGTTGAAACGCATGGGCTCGCCCCGCGAGATCGGCGACGTCGTCGCTTTCCTGGCAAGCGACAAGGCGAGCTACATCACGGGTGAAACCATCTATGTGGATGGTGGCCGCCTTGGACTGAACTACACCTGCTGATCCAGCGGGAAACAGAGGCCAAAACAAACACAAACCCGTCGCGAACTGAAGACGGACAGGAGAGAAAATATGGCGCATCAGGGTCTGGCATCACTGCCGTTCTTCAACGAAGAACAAATTGCGGGCGTGCTGGAATGGGCACCACTGATCGATACAATGGAACGTGCGCTCGTCTCGCTTTCCGCCGACGAGGTCGAACAACCGGTTCGCCAGATGGTCCCGGTGCCGGGGCGCGATGCGATCATCGCCGCGATGCCCGCCATAGGCGAAGCCATGGCCGTCAAGGTCGTTACGCTGTTCCATGAGAACGCAGGTACCGGGCTGCCGACGCATCAGGCCGTGATCATGGTATTCGACGTTGCCAACGGCACCCCGCTTGCAGTCATGGATGGTCGCCTGATTACAGAAATGCGCACGGCGGCCGCGTCGGCAGCAGCGGCGCGGGCCCTTGCCGTCGAGACACCAGAGGTGGTGACGATTATGGGGAGCGGCGTTCAGGCACGCGCCCATGCCGCGGCCCTCGCCACTGTCAGGCCACTGGGTGAACTGCGTCTTTGGTCGCGGACGGAATCATCTGGTTATGCCGCCGCCGCGGATATCGGCGCGACCTTTTTCGCCGATGCCGAACAAGCCGTCCGCGGTGCTGATATCGTCGCCTGCACGACGTCGGCGACAGAGCCGGTATTAATGGGTGATTGGTTGAAACCGGGCGCATTCGTCGTCTCCGTCGGCTGGAATGGCCATAACGGGCGCGAGCTGGACGACATGGCAATGGAGAACATTGTTCTCGTCGAGGAGATCGAGACCGCCCAGGATCAGGCGGGGAATATCCGTGGATCGGATTGCGAAATATTCGCCGAAATCGGCGAAATCTTTACCGGCAAAAAAACGATCCGGGGTGGCGCCACGGTGATTTACGATTCCGTCGGCGTCGCGATCCTCGATGTCTCGGCAGCAAAGCTCGCCTACGACCTGCTCACCGGCTGAACGCCGGGCAGAGAATCTAGCCGTATAACCGCGCTTCATCATTGTTTTCGAGATCGTAAGTATGGCGGGACACGCGATCGAGAAGCTGTCCTTCCAGGCGCAACACGACCGGGGCATCTTCGCCCAAGGCAGTGGTCCTGTGAATTTCACCGGGAAGGAAAAAGGCAACCTCGCCGGCATTCTGAACGAAGCAATCGCCCGGTTTCAGGACCGGCGCGGTGAGGTCACCCTCATAGGCCCAGGTATACTTTGTCTGTTCGATCGCCCCTTTGTGCACACCGTAGACCACATAGGACGCCCCGTGATCGTGTGCGCGTGCCCCACCCGTGCGCCCAGCTGGGCGTGAAATAGACGTCATCAGGCAAAAGCCGGGACCGGGATGCCCGAATTCGTCGTCTATGTGCAGATCGATGCGACCGGTTCTGCCGTCCGCTTTCGCAGCGATTTCCTGCATCAGGTCGGGCCGCGCCAGCAGAACCTTCAGCTCACCGGCAATACCCCGCGCCTGCGCCCTGGCATCCTCGCTATTTGCGAAGACATTTCGGACCGCGTCCACAAAACTGTCAATTCCCGATGCCATTTCCATATCCCCGTTTTCAAATTGCTCGCGCCTATAATAGGGTCACGGCGACTGGCTTCAAACTGCTAACAGGACAACGACAAATGAGCGACCTCGCGAATGATCTGTTGATTGATCTGGCGATTGACCGGTATGACCGGCACCTACCGTTTTTCGACGGCACCCTGAACCTGCCGGAGTATCCGAAAATCAGGATACTTCAGGTCGGACAGACCACCACGCTCCGCGACGGGACGGATCGTCACGAACGCATGCTGCAGGACGGCGCCTATGACGCGGCGGAAACCTCTCTGGCCTCATATATCGCGGCCAAGGCACAGGGTCTGCCCTTTACCGCCATTCCCGTATTCCCGCGGCGACTGTTCAGCCAGGGACAGATTTTCGTGAACGCCGATAGCGGTATTGAGAGCCCACGGGATCTTGAAGGCAGGAAAGTCGCATTACAGTCGTTCCAAACCACGCTTGCCGTTCTCGCCAAGGGTGACCTCGCCACCGAATACGGTGTCGATCTTCAGTCCATTTCCTGGCGGGTAAAACAGCCCGATACGGTAAAGATCGCGGGCAGCAGCCAGTATGACATCACCCCGTTACCGGATGATGCCGACTTGACGGATCTTTTATGCAGCGGTGCCGTGGACGCGCTTTTTTATTCGCGCACACCATCGCCACCTCCGGCCCGCGCCCGAAAAATCAGGCGTCTGTTCAATGACCCTGGACAGGAAGAAGCAAAGTTTGTCGAACGGAACGGCTACTGGCCGATCATGCATCTGGTGGCGCTCAAAGAAAGCAGCGTCGATAAATATCCGGAATTGCCCGGAACGCTGATGAAGATGTTCAATGCCGCCGATGCGCTGTCGGCAGATTTTATGGCCGATCCGAACTGGTCGCGGATGCCCTGGGCAAAATACACGATCGAGGCTGAGGCCGACGCTTTCAGCCGCAACCTCTGGACGTCGGGACTACAGGCGAACCGGGCCAATCTTGAACGGTTCATCGGCTACGCCGCCGATCAGGGTTTTATCGGCACGGCAATGGACCCGGAAGACCTGTTTCACCCTTCGGTGCGGGACTCCTGAGAGCGTCTCTATTCGCCCCCGTCGCGCTCTTCCTTGAATACACGGTCCGCGATGATCATTGCCTCGCGCACGCTCGGCACGCCGATATAGCCACCCAGATGTAACAGCGCCTCTGTCAGTTCTTCCTCGGTCCATCCGAGGTTAAGCGCAAAACGAAGGTGAATTTCCAGCTCCGGCCAGGAATGATTGCAGACATCCGAGGTAAGCGTGATCATTGCGCGGGTCTTGTGATCCAGCCCGGGGCGCGACCACAACATACCGAACACGGCCTCGGTGGCGTATTCGGCAAATGTCTCCATGACCGGCCCCGTGTAAACAGACGTCGCCATTTTGTCGGCTGTCGCCGCCCCCATGACGTCACGCCTGGTGGCCGCTCCCTTTTGAAACATCTCGCTTTTGGACACGGGGCTTCCTCCGTCGGTGTTATTGGGCAAAATAGGATATCTGCCTTCGCCCAAAATTATAGAGGTCACCGATCCTGATTACTATGCACGAGCGGCCCTGCCAATCAGTACCAGCCGGGGCTAGGCCTGATCTCCTGCCCTACTTCTCCGCAGGCATTCGATCCGGTCTTCGATCTCGGACCATGTCAGGTGACCGCGCTCTACCATCGCACTTGTCACGGACAACGTCTGCCGGTCGTAATAGGGCATCGCATCGTAGTCCTCAGGGCGCATGTCTTCTACCCCGCGCCGCATCTCGTCCAATGCCATCCGCCGATCATCCCCGCCGATCAGAGCCCAGAGGGTTGCCGTAAATTCGACCTGCCAGGGCTCATCCGGCTTCCCCGACCGGACGATTGGCGATGCTGCGGCGGGGTTACCGCCGACATCGTGGTGACGCCGTGTCATGTATGGATCAGGCTGCGATCAGGTCGGGCTGCGGCAGGAGCGGTGAATCCGCCTCGAAGCGTTCACCCTTGCGCATGCAGAACAGCGGCGTCAACAAACGTTCGGCACCCACTTCTGTTCTGCTGTTATCGACAAAGGTCCATTTCCCGCGCTCGTCGTTCAGCACACTGATATCGGCATCGACGCCCTTCTTCAGGGTCCCGATTTCACCTTCCATGCCGAGCATGGTGGCGCAGTTATTCGTGACCATCGGCACGACATCCTCGAGCGCCACCCCAAGCGCCAGCATCTCGCTCATCGCGTGACACAGCGAGAACTGTGCGCGGCCTGCAAACAGATGCATTTCATCATCGGGATGATCCACCGGCGTCCCCGGCTGCGGCATCACGCTTGTGTTGTAGCCATGCATGTCGGCACCCAGCGTATGGGGCAGCACACCCGCATCGAGGACCTTCTTCGCCATATCGAAACTGAAATGCGACCCGTGGCCGACATCCATCTTCAGACCCTTGTCGAGCGCCCGTTTAACGATCGGGTGCAGCTTGCCCTTGCTGTTCACGAAGCCGCCGGGATGGCGGGTAAACGGATGCGCCAGGATATCACCCGGCCGCAGAATTTTAACCGTGTCTGAGAGCACCTTGTCGACATCGACCTGGTATTTCGGTTTTTTCGGACGCGCCCAAAGCTGACCGAAATGGATATAAACGGGCAAGTCCAGTTCCTTGCCTGCTTTAACTGCGAGCTTCATCACATCCAGCCCCCAACGCTCGAAACCCGCAATTTCCGCGTGGGATTTTATGCCCCGCACAAGGTCCCCGTTTTCACGGGCGGCCCGCACGGTTGCCTTCACGTCCACGCCTTCGGGCGCATACAGATAAGGATAGTAATGCCCCTCCAGTCCGCCGACGACGTAGATCGAAATAAACGCCAGCACCCTCGAATCCGCGGGCTCGACGATGAACTTTCTAAAGGACGGGAACGTCATGCAGCTCGGCCCGCCCTGGTCGACCAGCGTGGTCACACCGGACCGCACGCCGGCCATATCGGGGTTCAGCCCGAAACGGCCACTGACATGCTGGAAGACATGAGCATGGCTGTCGATCATGCCCGGCAGAACAATCTTGCCGCGGACATCAATATTTTTCTTCGAGCCCCTGAGATCCGCTTTGACCGCGGCAATTTTGCCGTCCTTGATCCCGACATCGCGAATACCATCTATCCCTTGGGCAGGATCGATAACGCGACCGCCTTTGAGAACGATGTCGTATAGTTTTTTACCGGCCATGATCATACTTCCTTCGTATTTGTATCAGTGTCGTTTCCGAGTTTCGTCAGCACGTCCGCGAGCACCTTCGCACCATCGCGCAGGTCACCCGGAGTAGCATTTTCCGCTTCATTGTGGCTTATCCCTTTTTCGCAAGGAACGAAAATCATCGCTGTGGGACAAATATAACTCAGCTGTCGCGCATCGTGACCTGCCGCGGAGAACATGCGCCGATACGGTGTCTTCAGAGCAACGCAGGCTTCTTCAACCGCTGCCGTCATGCGGTCATCGAAATAAACCGAATCTGATTCAGCAATCCGCCATGCTTCGACTTTGCAGACGTCGCCGAATTCGGCGCAGATTGCCTCTGTCCGGACGGCCATTTTCTCAAGGTATTCTGAATTCTCGTGCCGGATGTCGATCGAGAAAAGGACTTCGCTGGAAATGACTGACGGAACGTTGGGGGTGATATTCATCATCCCGATCGTGAACTTGGTCTGCGGATCCTCGTTAATCTGCTCGTAGAGTTCGGTAACAATCTTTGATGCCGCCTGTATCGCGTCCTTGCGCTCTGCCGTTGGCGTGGTGCCGGCATGTGCTTCCTCACCGGTCACGCGGACCCGCATTCTGCGAACCCCCTGAATACCGGTGACAACGCCGACGACTTTCTCCTCTGCTTCCAAAACAGGGCCCTGCTCGATATGTGCTTCGAGAAACGCAAATACCGGGCACCCGAATTCCCTGTGGGTCGCGTCGGGTGTTGCAGCCAGGGCGGCAGGCAGCGCATCCTTTACACTCACCCCCTCCCGATCTGTTACAGGCAGCATGTCGTCAAGACTGCGCACACCGGCATAGGCCTCCGACCCCATCATGCCAGGCGCAAAGCGGGAGCCTTCCTCATTGAGCCAGACGGCGACCTCTACCGGCCGTTTCAATTCTAACCCCGCATCGATAATCGCCTGGATTGCCTCGAAGGCCGCCACGACGCCATAGCTGCCATCGAACTTCCCACCTGTCGGCTGGCTATCGATATGTGATCCCGTCATAACGGGGGCCAACGCGGGATCGGTCCCATCCCGCCGGAAAAAAAGATTCCCGATATCATCGATAAACGCAGTCAGTCCAATTTCGGCCGACCAGTCCATCAGCAATTTCCGGGCCTCGATCTCTTCTGCAGACAGGGCCTGCCTGTTCACTCCGCCCTTCGACGTCTCACCAAAGGTAGCGAGATACATCTGTCGCGCCCAAAGGCGTTCTTCATCAACAAAGTCGGATGCGCGTTTCTTGTCAGACATCAATGATTCACCCCCCTCAGGATTCCTGGAGGCCGGACAGCAGCGCCGACGCTTCGGCATATTCCGTCTTCTCGGTCCAGAAGCCTGCCTCCACGCTGTCAAAAAACGACGCGAGGGCCTGGTTGAACAAGGCAGGTTCTTCCAGATTGATCGTGTGACCGGTCTTCGGGACCACATACAACCCGGATGCCGGGATAACACGCTTGAGATACAGGCCGGGTTCCAGGCACCAATCGTCTTCATCACCACTGACGATCAGGGTCGGCGTTTTCATCTGCTTCAGGTCGTCTTCCAGGTCGTAAAGCGATGGGCGTATCTTCTGCACACCCCGCATGGTAAGCGCAGCACCTTCCGCACTGTGTTCGCCGAGCTGCGTCCGAAATTCTTCCCAGCCGCGCATGTCCTTGGCCTTGAACTGCTGGCGGAAAGCACCGTCGGCATACATCTCTGCCATTTTGACGGACCCAATTTTCTCATACTCGTGCGCTAGGGTTTCGGAATCGTCGGCATACTGGTCACGGTCTTCGTAAGCCGCCCCGTATC
>CAJQLI010000229.1 GCA_905479125.1 uncultured Alphaproteobacteria bacterium
CCTTTGGCCTGTAACTCTATTCGAAGCGCGCGCGCGAATGCCGACAGGGCATGCTTGGTTGCGCAATAGATCGATCCGAGGGGATAGACTTCACGCGCTGCGGTCGACGTCATCACGACGATGTGCCCGCGGCCGCGTTCGACCATGGCTTTCGCAATCTCATGGGTTATCCGGAAAGACCCGAGTACGTTCGTTCTGACCATGTCTTCCATATCGTCATAGGTCAGATCGAGGATCGGGGCATATTTCAAAACGCCGGCGTTACTGACAAGAATATCGACGTCAGCCGCTGCTGAAACAAGATCAGCGACGAAATCGCCATCGTTAAGATCGCCGGCGATCGCGGTTACCCGCCTGGCGCCATGCTCCGCCACCAGCGCTTCAAGGGCATCCTGGCGCCGGCCGGTTGCGATCACGTTTGCTCCGTGCCCGATCAGCGTTGCGACCGTCGCCCTGCCTATGCCGGCGCTGGCGCCTGTCACGAGCGCTGTTTTCCCCGAAAGATTTCTCGCCATTATTCAGTCCCTGGTTGTTATGCGAAAGGTAGAACCCAATCCCGAAACAGGACGGTGCCGCAATCGCAAAAACCGGTCAACCGGGCCTGACGTCGAAGATGCCCGTATGAACTTGCCCCTTCAACGTGAATGCATTGATTCTGAAAGCAGGAATCCGCCCGGTAATTCGGCGACCGGTTCATAATGGAAAGCCAGCACCAGACGCATCATGCATTGTTCGGTAACTGCGGTGTTTTCAGGCCGGCATTTCTAAGTCTCGGAATTACTTCGTCGACGATCAAAGGCAGTTCGTCGACATAGTTCACCAGAGAAAAAGCGATTCCCGAAAGCCCGGCGGCATGCATTCTGATGAATTTTTCGGTGACATCGTCGGGTGAGCCGATAATCGGGTACCCGACATTCTTAGGCGGCAGATTGCGGACATATTCATCGTAATCGGGCGTGTTTTCTCGCGTTATGTTCTTTAGCTGAAGCAGACCTTCTATTGCTTCGTAATCTACGCCCTCGGTCGTCAGGTAGTGAAAATAATCCTCCGCTTCCTTGCGCGATGGCCGGCACACAACATGCCCTTGGGTATAAACATTGGCGTCGCGGCCAAGCGCTTTTGCATCCGATTTGAACTGAGCGACAAATTCGGCAGATTTTTTTACATCGGCCTCGCGGAAATTGGTGAAAAAGGCGTGGCAATGGCGCAGTGCAAAAGCACGTCCGGTTGCAGACTGACCGGCATTGATGATGAGCGGTGATGAATCGGCGTGTAATTTTGGTTTTGCCACGACATTCTTCAGGTGAAGATAGTCTTCGTCGAAATCGAATGGCTCTTTTTCATTCCACATTTTCTTGATCGCAGATATCCATTCTTCTGCGTATTCATAACGGTCGCCGTGCTCTCGCTGCTGTATGCCGGACATCTGGAATTCGGGTTCGTTCCAGCCCACCACAATATTCAGCCCAAAACGCCCGCGCCCGACGTGATCCGCCGTCACTATCTGCTTGGCGGCGACCATGGGGTTGAACAAGGGCGCATGTACAGTGCCGAAAACCGTCAGCTTTTTTGTATGGGCGAGCAGTCCGGTGGCCCAGGTTATGGTTTCAAATGTCGTTCCTTGAAAATCGGTCTTGCCGCCATACCCTTTCCAGCGTCCTATCGGCAGGATGAAATCAATTCCGCCTTCATCCGCGATTTTCGCCATTGTTTCGCAACTATCCCAATCGGCGAGCCAACGCTCCGGTAACTTGTTGATGGCACGCCCGGACGAACAATTTGCGCCAAACAGGCCCAGCTTGAAGGGGTTGTCGTTGTACATTTGGTAGCGGTTGGCGGTCATCGGTCTTGTTCCAGCGGTAACAGGGTGATTGCGAGATTTAGCTTATATTCGATATTCGGTGACGACGTTAGCCTGTCTGGTCCCTTTGGTTCTTGGTTCGTATCCTGAGACCCAGAAAACGGGCGGGACGCGGGGCAGGGGGGCTGTGGAGACAAATGCACGTCGAGCGGGTCGTCATCACTGAGTGCTTGGTCGTTTGTCGCGCTGTTGGAGCGCCTGTTATCTTCGAAGGACCGGCAGGTACCGGTATCATTCCCGCTGGTAACCAGATTGCGGTGAATTCCAGATTAATAAAAATAGTGGTGGCCTGGCGCATTGGATTGAGCAGGAGGTGACATATGTCGAGAGCGGCTGGACACACATCACGGGCGTTAGATTGAAGCGAACCCCCAACCAATAAATCCAAACCCGCTATTGAGCCAGGTGATCAGCGGCGTTGAAGTAGGGAAGGTTGTCCTGAGAAGAGCAGCCCATCATTGATAACCGCTCGGAAATTTTGAGCGCCTTCTGGTATTTGCGTTCACTTTCGTCCCGCGTGTTTGTCTGGAATACCGTGCCGCAAAGTGAAATGCCGTAATGGGCCTGGAGCGTGCGGATCTTTCTGCCGGCAAGCAGGCCGTCGGCGATGAGGGAGAGGTCAAAGTCTTTCTGCTTGGCGACCCGAAACTTGTTTTCCACGAGGTAGCCGCGCATCCGTGCCTCTGCCGCAAGGGCTGCGTCCCAGTAATCCGATTCAGATTTTGTCGGATCACCGGAAACCTCCACGAAAGCCAGGCAGAAGGCGAGAAAGACCTGCTCATTCTCAGTTGCGGTTTTCCACGCCGTACTGCCGAGGCTTTTCCACACCGACAGGTCCATCTCGTCAAATACCTTCGGTACCCGATCGAAGAACAGCCGGTGCAGCCCGTTTTCGTTCAGCGTATTGTCTAGTTTCTGTTCCTTGTAGATGTCGATCGCGGCATAAGTTCCACAGACGGGACAGGTATCGTTCTCAAAGGCATTTTTCTTGTAGATGTGCGAACAGCGGGTTCTGTTCGGCAATTCGTTTTTGCAGAGCAAATAGACATCGCTTCCGTTCTCACCATCCTGTTGCTGACCGATCCAGTTGAAGCGGTTCATGAACTGCATATATGAGCGCCGATGGCTCCACAGACTCCATTCCAGCTTTTCCACCGGGCCGAACGTGCTCCAGTTGGAACTGACGTCGATGACGATGCATTTATCCTTGCCGGGTGCCGATCGCAGTCCGCGGCCCACCGATTGACCCCACAGCACTTTCGACAGGGTCGGGCGAAGGTGGACGATGATATTGCAGTGAGGGTTGTCCCATCCCTCTGCGAGGACGCCGACAGATACCATCGCCTCGATCTCGCCGCTTTCGTGACGCGCCAGTAGCTTCATCCGCTCTTTAATTGGGGTTTTGGCGGTGACGATGGCCGCTTCGATGCCGCATTGGCGAATGCTGCGCAGTGTTGCTTCCGCGACGCTGATATCGGCGCAGAACCATGCCGAGACGGGTTTCGTCGAAAGCTTCAGGCGTTCTTCGCTATAGCTCCAGATCGCATAGTCGATCATTGATGATTTAATGATCGCAGGGGCAAGCTTGGCGACTGGAAAATCGCCCGAGGTGATATCGATATTATCCAGATTCAGGTCGTGGACGAAATGGGGTCGATAGATCGGCTGCACCAAAACGCCTTCTTCGATCAGGTCTTCGATGTTTGCACAATCGATAATGGCGTCGAATGCCAGGTTTAGCTGGTCACGCTGGTCGCCGGTGCGCCGTTCGGGAGAGGCCGTCAGTCCGATGAACTGTGCGGTTTCTTTGCCGTGTTCCTTAAAGTTGTCGATGATCCGTTTGTAGCCCGAGCCATTCGGAGATACGCGATGTGCTTCGTCGACGATGATGAGATCGGCCTTCGGTATGGCATCGGCCAATACGTCTTTGGCCCGCATACTGGTCGAGAGCAGGATGTCGTAATCCTCAAAAGCGGGTCCCGTGTCGGATACCGCGAGCTTGCGGACAACGTGTTTCTCGCTGAGAGCCTTTTCGAGCTGTTCCAGCAGCACCAGCCGGTGGCAGAGCACGATAATCTTCTTGCCCTTGTAAAACCGTTCTACGAGCTCGCTCGCAAGCACGGTTTTACCGGCGCCTGTTGGCGCTTTTACGATAAATCGCTGGTGTTGTTTTATGATCGACGGGAACTCGTCGATGAAGTGTTGTTGCCAGTTTCTGAGTTGCATCTGGTCCTTATATCGAAAGAAGCGTTGGATGGGCAGGGCATTGTCAGACAATCTGGCTCGAAGCGGGGAAGGGCGGTTCCACTGTCAGCTATCATGCTCCCGGGGCTGACTCAGGCGGGTGGAAATTCAGGTTCGTCCATACCGCTTTCCCAGGCGGGGTATTTTTCCATAACACGTAAAAATCTATCCGACTGAAGAATGTTCTGTAACCAGCGTTGGACGCCCGACAGGTCGAGCGCGTCGAACCATTCGCGGTCAGTGTTGGCAAACTGTCGAATGAACGGCGATATTGCGGCATCGGCAAATGTGAAATCATTGCCGCACAGGTAAGTGGTGTTCAACAGACGTGCGTTCAGCTTATTCAGAAATGCCTCTCCCTGGCTGCGATGATGAAGAGGGTCGGTATTTTCGTACCGCGTCGGGTACTTATAGCGATCGAGGGCGTCTTTGAAGGGGCCGTCGTTTTCAGTAATCAGCGCATCGATATCATCGCGGTCGTGGTCCCACGGCACGAGCCACCCTTCCGGGTCGTGTCTGCCCAGCGCCCAGCGCATGATCTCGAGGCTTTCTTCTATTACTTCTGTGTCCGGCAGGACGACTACAGGCACGGTACCCTTCGGCGAAACCGCGATCATCTCGGGCGGCTTGTTGCGCAGGACCACCTCGCGCAATGCGCATGTCTGGCCGGCGGCCGCAATCGCCAGGCGCGCCCGCATGGCATAGGGACACCGCCGAAAGGAATACAGAACGGGAAAATCATCAGACATGCTGCTTACCTCAACCGTCAGAACCTGTTGATTTCTTCAGCGATTGATAGCTTGCGCCGATGTGCACTTCGCCTTTTTCTTTTGCCCGATTCATCTGATCCCGTCGGGCAGCATAGCGCGCGCGCTGTTCATCGGTCCGCTGGTCGATGCATCTGTCGCATGACACCCCGGCAACATAATTGGCGGATGTACGTTCGGCGGCGCTAACCGGAGATCGGCATGCGTGGCATAGTTGGTAATCGCCGATTTCCAGATCATGCTTCACCGTGACCCGGCCATCAAAGACGAAACACTCGCCGTGCCAGAGGCTTTCTGCTTCCGGAATATTTTCCAGATACTGGAGGATGCCGCCCTTCAGGTGGAAAACATCGTCGATTCCCCGCTCTTTTAGATATGACGTCGCCTTCTCACAGCGGATTCCCCCCGTGCAGAACATCGCAACCTTTTTATCCTCGAGCTCGGTGCGATGGGTTTCAAGCCATAGCGGCAGGTCACTGAAACTCGTCGTTTCCGGATTAACGGCACCTTCAAATGTGCCGATTTCTACTTCGAAGCCGTTTCGAGCGTCGATCACTATTGTTTCCGGGTCGGCAATGAGCGCATTCCAGTCTTCGGGCTCAACATAGGTGCCGACACTTGCCGACGGGTCGACCCCCGGCACTTTCATGGTGACGATTTCTTTCTTCAGGCGGACTTTCAGGCGATGGAACGGCATGGTCTCTGCGTGAGATTCCTTATGCTCCATCTGCAAGGAATTCGGTAACGCCCGCAAAGCCTTTAATGCAAAATCGATGCCCACCCGTGACCCGGCGAGGGTTCCATTGAAGCCCTCCGCGGCCAGCAGGACTGTTCCTTTCAGGTCATGCGCCGAGAGTTGTGCCTGCAACGGCTCGCGCAACGCCGCCGGATCATCGATGCGCGTGAAATGATAAAATGCCGCCACTACGATATCTGTCATAGTCGCCAATATATGCGACAAACTCCCAAGATAAAAAGCAGGTAAAGCGCACCCTTCAATTATTATCGGTAGTGGAATGCAGAGCCGCCTGCGAAGGCGGTTTTTTGATTATGTCGTCGTCGGGGCCGTGTCAGGCATAGAATATTCTTGGAATTCGACTTCCGTAGTCTGGAGCCGTGAAGCGTCAGCGCTTAAGATAAAGTCAAATAAAAGGGACGGGAACATGGCAACATCGCTCAAGAACGATCCGCTGCCGGATTTGGATGCTTTCCGGCTTCGCCGCTTTGTCGAGCAGATGATCGATGAAGGAGAGGTAGAAGTCGTCGAGGAGGAGATCGACCTTGCCGATGTTGCGTCGCGGATGGACGGCAACGAGAAGGCAGTTCTGTTCCGCAAAGCTGGCCCTGAAAAGGCCGAAATCGTTGGCAGCATGACGGGTGGCCGCCGGCGTATGGCGAAAGCCTTTGGGGTAGAGCCGGGTGATCTGCTGGTTGAAGTGAACCGGCGTCTTGCGACGCCCCAGGAAGTGATTGAAATCGAGTCCGGAGAAGCACCTGTGCATGAGGTGATCTTGACCGGCGACGATGTCGACCTGACGCTGTTACCGGTGCATCTTCAGCATGAGATGGATGGCGGGCCTTACATTTCCGCATCGCTGGATTATGTGGTGAACCCCGATACCGGTTGGACGAATACCGGCGCGCGCCGCCTGATGCTGCGCGGGAAAACGGAAACGGGCATTGACCTGGTTGCGCCGTCCGACCTGAAGGCCATTTACGAAAAATCTGTGGCCAAGGGCGAAAAACTCCCCGTTGCGTTTACCGTTGGCGCCCACCCTTGTGATCATGTTGCCGCAGTAATGCGTCTGCCGGTGGATGAACTGCCGCTTGTCGCCAGCCTGCGCGGCGCCGCGTTGCCCGTGGTGAAATGTGTGACCAGTGATATCCGTGTGCCGGCAGATGCCGAGTACATTATTGAAGGTTATCTCGACGAACGCGGCCACGTCGAACCGGAGGGACCGTATGGCGAGTTTCTCGGCTATTATGGGGTGGTGAAACGCAATCCGGTTTTTCACGCCACCGCGATCACCCACCGGAAGGACCCGCTGTTTCAGACGTCGACCATATCGGGCGAGCATATCGGCTGGACCGATACCACCCAGCTCAACGCCATCCGCGCCGAGGTGACGGTCTGGCGCGCACTTCAAACCGCCGTGCGGGAACCAGTCGGGGTCAATATCACCACATCGTCAGGCGGCAGTTTTAACGTTCGCGTCTCCCTGCGTCAGCGGGTGCCGGGCGAGGCCCGCAATGCGATCGCGGCCGTCATGGGGTCGCTCGCAAATTCCAAGCATGTTTTCGTTGTTGATCCGGATATCGACATATTCGACGACGCCCAGATGGACTGGGCATTGGCGACCCGGTTTCAGGCCGATCGCGACCTTGTCGTCGACTCCGGGTTCCGGACATTGCCGCTTGATCCGTCCCTTCAGGGCAGCCGGATTGGCGCAAAGGCCGGGTTCGATCTGACCTTGCCACTCGGTGAACGGTCGCTTGAACACACGGTCCCGAAATCGTCGACCTCCGGGCCGAAGACCCATGACAGTGTCGAGGGGGCGCTGGCTGACGGCCCGCTGGCGTTTGGTGCGCTGATGGTCGCCATCGGCTCGCGAGATGGTCGCGATGTGGTGAGGGAACTTGACGCCTTGCGTCAGGCCGGACGCCTCGATCGCATCGAGGACGGTCTTTATACGCTTTCCGGCGCATGAGTATTGAGGGTGTGCCGACGGGGGTCGGCGCGCCGCTGCGGCGGCGAGAGGACCAGCGTCTGCTGCGCGGGAAAGGTGAATACTCCGACGATATAAACCTGGCCGGGCAGGCGCATGCGGCGATGGTCCGTTCTCCCCACGCGCATGCCGAAATCCGCTCGATTGACGTCTCCGCGGCGTTGGCGGTACCCGGTGTACTCGCTGTGCTCACCGGCGCTGATTACGGTGCTGACGGGATTGGTGATCTCGGTCACGTGGCGAATCCGGCGGGTGCTGAAGAGTGGCAAACCCCGGCTTTCGTCAACCGGGACGGCTCCGTCCCCTTTGATGCACCGCAGCCGCCGATTGTTCCGGACCGTATTCGCCATGCGGGCGAAATTGTCGCTGTCGTGATTGCCGAAACAGGTGCTGCGGCGCGCGATGCTGCCGACCTTGTTGCCGTCGATTATGAAACCCTGCCGGTCGTGACAGATGCGTTGGCCGCAATCGAACCGGATGCGCCGCTCGTCTGGGATGATTGTGCCGAAAACACGCCGCTTGATGCCGAAATGGGCGATAAGGCGGCGACCGATGCAGTCTTTGCCACCGCCGCACACGTGGTCGAGGCGCGGTTTTTCAATAACCGGGTCATCAATTGCCAGATGGAACCTCGTGCCGCGATTGGCGACTGGGATGCCACCGACGGCAAGCTGACGCTGCATGCGGGCGGGCAGGGTGTACACCGGCACAAAATGATCCTCGGCCAGATGTTCGGCCTGGAGCCGGGCAAGGTCCGGGTAACATCCAAGGATGTTGGCGGCGGTTTCGGGCCGCGTAACATGATGTATCCGGAATTCGTGATGGTGTGTTGGGCGTCAAAACGGCTCGGACGCCCTGTGAAATGGCTGGGTGACCGGTCCGAAGCCTTCGTGACCGATTACCAGGCCCGGGATCTGTATACGGATGCAGCGCTGGCATTGGACGAAGACGGGAATATTCTCGGGCTTCGGGCGGACCTTGTCGGCAATCTCGGCGCCCATACGGTTTCTTTCGTGCCGCTGTCGAACGGGCCGCGCCTGTTGCCGTCCGTCTACCGCATGAGCGCGGGCTACGCCCGTATTCGCGGTGTTCTGACCAATACCGTGCCGACGGGGCCGTATCGCGGTGCCGGACGGCCCGAGGCGATGCATGTTATCGAGCGTCTGATCGACATGGCGGCCGCGGACATGAACATCGACCGGATCGAGTTGCGCCGCCGGAACCTGATTGCCGCGGATGCCTTTCCGGCAACCAACCCGATGGACACGACCTATGACTGCGGTGAGTTCGAGATATGTCTCGACAAGGTCCTGGCGATGGCGGACTGGGACGGGTTCGCGGCGCGCCGCGCTGAATCCGAGGCGCGCGGCAAGCTCCGGGGTATCGGCTATGCTTCCTACATTCAGGCGCCGGTGGGCGCACCGGTGGAATTTGCTGCCGTCACGGTGAATGGCGACGGCACGGTGAGCGTCCCGATCGGCACCCAGTCCAGCGGGCAGGGGCATGAGACGGTCTTTCCCCAACTGGTATCAGAGATCCTCGGAGTGCCCTATGACGCGGTAGATATCGTGACCGGCGATTCAGATGTCGTGGGAATTGGTGGCGGGTCCCATTCGGACCGGTCGATGCGCATCGGCGGGATCGTCATGCGCGAGGCGTCTGACAAGGTTATCGAGAAGGGGCGTGAGATAGCCGTCGACCTGCTCGAAGCGGCGGCCGAAGATATAACCTTCACGGACGGGGTATACCGCGTCACGGGAACCGACAAATCGATTGGTCTGTTTGATGTTGCCGGGCGGGCTGAGGAAGGCCGTATCAGCGCGGATTCGCTGTTCCGGGGCCGCTCGGCTGCCTATCCGAACGGTGCTGCAGTGTCGGAGATCGAGATCGACCCGGATACGGGCGCTTTGACGGTTTATGCGCATTCCACGGTGGATGATCCCGGTCGTGCGATCAATCCGATGATCCTGGCGGGGCAGGCGCATGGATCAATTGTCCAGGGGATTGGCCAGGCGATCATCGAAAACGGGCATTACGACCCGAAAAGCGGTCAGCTTATAGCCGGCTCGTTCATGGATTACGGTCTGCTCCGCGCCGATGACGTACCCTACTTCAATGCCGGCCTGCATGAGGTGCCGACGCAGAACAACCCGTTGGGGGTCAAAGGTGGTGGCGAAGGGGCGACAGTCTCGGCGACTGCCGCCTTCATCAATGCGGTTTGCGATGCGCTTCAGGATTACGGCGTGCGCGATGTGGATATGCCTGCCACCCCCGAACGCATTTGGGAATCTATGGCGCAGGCGGGTCGTGCCCGATAGTCAGTGTGGATAGCTGATATCTCTGCGGTCAAGACGATGTTAAAATAACGCGGTATAAGTGCGAACCAACAATCAATCATAAGAATGCGGAGGAATCTCCGCGGGAGTGAAACGATGAACCGATTTTCAAAGATGACTTCTATCGCGGTGGTCATGGCGGTATTGCCCTTCGGTGTGGCATCTGCCGATTCCGTATCCGATTTCTACGAGGGCAGAACGATCACCTTCTATTCTGGCGGCAGCGCCGGTGGCGGGTTTTCGACGGTCGCCAGACTTGTCGCCCAGCACATGGCGGACCGGATTCCGGGTAAGCCGAAAATGGTTGTCGAAGCGCGCCCCGGCGCCGGTGGTGCGAAAATGATGTCCTTTATGGCCAATGCTGCCCCGAAGGATGGCACGGCGCTGGGCGCTGGGCGCTGCCCTGCCGATCGCCGTAAATGCGCCACTGCTGCGGAAAGTCAAATTTAACCCGGCCAAGTTCCAGTGGCTCGGCTCCACGACAGCCATGACCGAGGTCAGCACGGTTTGGCATACCGCGCCCGCAACGACGCTTGAAGGTGCGAAGAAAACCGAAGTGATCATGGCTACCTCGAGCAAGCTGTCATCCGCTTATATTATTCCGGCCTTCATGAACGCGGTCATCGGCACGAAGTTCAAGGTCGTCCCGGGCTATCGTGGTGCGGGGCCGATGAACAAGGCGATGGAAGCCGGTGAAGTCCATGGCCGCGGCAGCTTCTATAACAGCTACGTGTCCACCAAGCCCGGTTGGCTGAAAGACAAGAAGATCATTCAGCTTGTCCAGGTCGGTCCCGGTGAAAAGGCACTCGCAGGCGTTCCGAATATGCGGGACCTGGTGACCACCGCCGATCAGCGCCGGATGCTCGACTTCATGGAAGCCCCGGCCTATGTCGGCCATGGCTTTTTCACTCCCGAAGGCGTGCCCGCCGACCGGGTTGCAGCGTTGAAAAAGGCGTTTGTTGCGACCGTCGCCGATCCGACTTTCCTTAAAGATGCAAAGGAACGGCGCATTATCATCAACCCGGTAACCGCGGAAAAAATCCAGTCTGTTATCGAGACGGCCATGTCGACGCCGGAACCGCTGCTCGCCAAGTTCCGGGAAATGGTCAAGATCAAAGCGCCTAAGGCAGGCAAAAAGAAATAACTGGCGACTGATTATTGGTGTCGGGCCGGGTGTCGCGTACCCGGCCCGGTCACATCACGGTAGCCGGGGTCATACGCCTTAAGCTAACGGCGCATGTCTGTTATCTGTTTTGTCATCAGATAATTTCCAACGGGCGTGGGCACCTGAGAAAACACATGTGTTTGCCTGGATTTACAGCGCCGCCACGTAATTTTTCTTTCCTGTATATTTTGTCCGATACTGGCGGGTGAGTACCTGCCCGGGTTTCTTTCGGGTGATATGGAGATGCTTA
>CAJQLI010000230.1 GCA_905479125.1 uncultured Alphaproteobacteria bacterium
CCGAATTCAGAGTAGACGCAGGCGATTTCAGGGTTGCCGGCAAAAGCACGTTCAGCGCTCCGGCAAACGACGCTGGTTCTGTAAATCCGGAAAGCAATTCCGGGAGCAGTTCGGCGAACAATTCAGCGAACAATTCGGCGGGCGATGCGATCGTGGAAACGCTGGATATCGAGCGCTTCATTCTCGGAAACACGTCATTCTCCGCAACCGTGCGCCGCGCGCCCGACCGCTCGTTCATCATAGATGTCAGTGGGGGCGGTTTCGATGCAGCACCCTTTATCAGCGAAGACCTTGGCGGAATCGATGCGCCGGAACTCCCCGCGTTCAATCTGACCGGAACATTCGGCCGCTTCTGGATCGGCCAGGGTGAGCCGACCAGCAACGTGCGGATGGAACTGAAACGGAAATCAACAAGATGGGAACGGATCGTCGTCGAAGGCGCCCTGCCTGACGGCGGAAAGGCAATTTCCATAAAGATGCTGCCGAACCCCGACGGCCATGATCTTCAGATATATTCGGCGGATGCGGGGTCGCTTCTAAAAGCGATGGATGTCACGGATACCATTCGTACCGGCGTTATTGAAATATCCGGTGTCCGCAAAGGCGGACCGGATGCCCCGTGGCGGGGGATCGCCGAGATGAAACGCTTCAGGGTTGCAGATGCCCCGAATTTTGCGAAACTTCTGACACTCGCGTCACTTACCGGAATCAATGACACGATCAGCGGTAAGGGAATTTCGTTCTCACGCCTAAGATTCCCGTACGTGTTTGAGAATGAGATCGCAACGATCGAGGAAGCGCGGGCAGTCGGTTCGGAACTCGGCATTACGGCAACCGGACAAATCGATTTCGGCAAGGATGCAATCGATATCAACGGCACCATTATTCCCGCCTATACGATCAATAGTCTGCTCGGCCAGATACCGGTGATCGGGACAATCCTGACAGGCGCAAAGGGTGGCGGTATCTTCGCTGCTTCATACAAGATCAGTGGCCCGGTCGATAAACCGATAATCTCGGTCAACCCCCTCTCCGCTCTCGCACCCGGGTTCCTGCGAAAACTACTCGATGTCACCGGCAAGAATTCAACCGACGGCCGGTCCCCGGACGGGAACGAACGCCAACTGGACCAGCAATCGGAGTGACCTGAACGCTTTGCCGTCTCGGCTGATCCGAGCCGTTCGTTCCAGTCCCATACAAAACGAAACCCCGCTAAGTAATTGTTTCAAAACATTTCTGTTTAAAAACACGGGTAAAATATTAATAAAATGTTTACTATTTTAGCGCTGTATAACGTCTCGTTCATTTGTGTCGAAAAATCGGCACTGTCGGAGGGTTCATCGTGCACATACAACGCCTATTCGCATTATCAGGTTTGCTTGCTTGTTTTATGTTTACAGCGGCCATTGTTCCACTTACCGCACAGGCTAAAACAAAGAAGTGCCTTTTCGTCTCTTCCTATCACAAAGGTTATGCGCACGCGGATCAGATAGAAGCCGGCCTGCGCGACACCTTGAAGGGGCATTGCGAAATCCGTCAACTCGACATGGATACGAAACGGCGCAGCGCCAAGGCACAGATCAAGCAGAGCGCCCTGGCCGCCAAGAAAATCATTGAGACCTGGAAGCCGGATGTCGTCGTCACGGCTGACGACATAGCCGTCAAATACCTGATCGAACCGTTCTACAAGAACAAGAAAACCCCATTCGTTTTCAGCGGTCTGAACTGGACCGCAGCTGAATACGGTCTGCCCTACACCAATGCGACGGGAATGATCGAAGTCGCACCGGTCGGCGCAATGCTCGATCGCGCAGCCAGCATCGTTCCAAGGTTCCGGCGCGCATTTTATCTCGGTGCCGACGCGCTGAGCGAACAGAAAAACCTCAAACGCTTCCAGCTTGCCGCCAAGAAAAAGGGGTTTGTGCTGGACCATGCGCTCGTCGGATCGACCGACGAATGGATTGAAACCTACGCGCGCGCGCAGAAATACGATGTCGTCATTATCGGTAACCGTCACGGAATCAAGGACTGGGACCATGATCGCGCTATTGCCGGTATTCTGAAATCGACCCGGCAGCTCAGCGTTACGAACCATGGCTGGATGATGCCCTACACGATCCTCGGCATGACCAAGGTATCGCGTGAACAAGGCGAGTGGGCTGGAAAAACAGCCATTCGCGTTCTCAACGGACATCCGATTGCCAATATACCTGTCGTGCCGAACCGGCAACGCGATATATGGATCAACAGTCATATTCTTTCGACGTCGGGAGTAACGCTGCCACAGGGTGTTCTGCGCAAAGGAAAGAAAATTGCCGGACTCGCTCGGTAGACATCCGGTTCTAACTGTCACCAGGCTTTTCAAGCCCTGGGAACTGCTGGTTTTCGGACTATCAAGCCTGCTTCTCTGCGGTGCTATCGGCGTGACTGCGGCGTGGATGGATATCGATTCCGCTGAAAAGGAATTCAGCCGCGAAGTAGCCACCCTCCAGAACGACCTCGCCCAGCGTTTCAGCAGTGCTGAAGCTGTACTGACATCCCTGGTCGGCCTTCAACAAGCCAGCGATGACTTCAACAAACATCAATTTGGTGCACTATCCCGCGAACTTCTGACGGCCTACCCGTTCATTCGCGCAATATCCGAGATCGGCGTAATTCCCAGAGACCAGCGTCCGGAATTCGAAGAAGCGATGCAGGATGAGGGTTTTCTGAACTTCACGGTCAATGAAGGGGCAATCAACGGATCGCTCTCTCCTGCCGCAGACCGCGCCTTCACCAAGCCCATACGCCTGTTCGAACCATTCGACCCCGAGTTCGCCGGATTGATCGGCTTCGACGTCGGATCCGATCCTATATTGGCAAACGCCGTAAAACGCGCAGTTACGACCGGCGAGGTTATAGCGTCGGACATCATCCCGCTGCCCGGCATGCCCACCGGTTTTTTCGCATTCAAAGCCTATTATCTCGGTCATGTCGCTCCGACGACGGCCGAAGCACGCCAGGAACAACTCAGCGGACTGGCCGCGATTTACATACGCCCCGACCAGCTTGTTGAAGGTATCTCAACACCAGACCGCGATTTCGGAATCCGCCTGCTAAGCCGGTCGGATTCCCACACTTTGACGGCTGCAAACCAGGACGCACCTGAAAACAGAACGCTGTTCACGCAGCGGGCAAGCCATGCCGGCCGCATCGCCGGAGCGCTGAAACCATTTGTCGCTCAGGCGCCGATCGACCAACAGGGTCGTCTTTTTACCCTTGAAGTCACCCACCACCCGAAGCTCAGCTCAATCGCGATCGCACCGATTATCATGCTGGTCCTGATCGCGATGGCGGCCTGCGGACTCGCATTCCTGGTGTTACGCAAACATCGTATCGGCCTGCGCCAGCAGCAGGAATCCGAAGCCACTCTGCGCGAGAGCCGAGAACAGTTCCGGGATTACGCAGAGGTCGCATCGGACTGGTACTGGTCAACCGACGAGAACCTGAAGTTCAACTACGTTTCCGAGCAGATTACCGCCGCCACGGGCCTGCAGCCCGAATATATGATCGGCAGAGATCAGGCCACGATCCGTGACAAATATGCGAAAAACCCCTCCGCTCTATCGGAAGTAGAGGAACATATCGACGACCTCAACAATACCCGTCCCTTCAAGAATTTCATCCGGCGCTATGTTGCCAAGGACGGTGCCGAACAATGGTGGTCGATCAGTGGCAAACCGGTATTCGACGTGGCCGGTGCCTTCAAGGGCTATCGTGGTACCGGAAGCAACATCACCGAGGCGGTACAGGCGCGCGAAGCGCTGCAGATATCGAAGGAAGAAGCGGAACTCGCGAACCGGGCGAAATCCGAATTCATCGCCAATATGAGCCATGAACTCCGGACTCCGCTGAACGCGATTATCGGGTTTTCGGGCCTGCTTCAGCAGGAGCCTTTCGGCGAACTCGGTCACGGAAAATACCGTGAATATTCAAAAGACATATATGAATCCGGGGAGCACCTTCTTTCTCTGATCAACGACATTCTCGACCTTGCGAAAGTAGAATCGGGCAATGCAGATCTCTACGAAGAAGAGGTCGACTTCGCCAAGCTGGCGCAGGGGATAGAAATTATTCTTCAGCATCAGATCGCCGAGCATGCGATCGACTGTCAGCTCCTGATTCCAGCCGGCCTGCCCTCGATCAAGGTCGACGAACGCAAGATCAAGCAGATCCTGATGAACGTGATGGGTAACGCGATCAAGTTCACTCGGCCTGGCGGAAAAGTGACAGTCGAAGCGTCGGTCTCTGCGGACAATCACTTCGTTTTCCAGGTCCGCGACACCGGGATCGGCATGTCGGAAGAAGATATTCCCGCCGCTTTCGCCAAATTCCGCCAGATCGACAGCGCACTGAACCGCGAGTTCGACGGCACGGGCCTTGGCCTCCCGCTCGCCCGCGGCCTCACCGAACTCCACGGCGGCACTATCGGGATCGAAAGCAAGCTTGGTCACGGGACTGCCGTCACCATCCGCCTGCCGGGATCACGGATCGTGCCGCAAGAGGCTGCAGACTTGCCCAATATGAGCCCCGAGATGAACATGGATCTCGATACCGGGCAGAAGATCGGGAATGAACGGGTTTTCGGTTAGCTCTTCAGGGTTGGCAAATGACATCGCCTGAACAAGCGTGCCTGCCTAGTACTTCACCAGCAACGCAACGCCACTGACCAGCAGTAACACGCTGATCATTCGGGTAAATACGGTCGGCGACAGGCTGGAATGCACGCGTCCGCCGAGAAAAAGCGCGATCGCCACGATGGGCAGTGCCGCGACGATATACAACAGGGCCGCCCGGTCGAAAAAACCGAACGCTGCATAGCCGCCAAGCCTGATACCACCGTCTATGAGAAAATTGGCCGCGAATGTCGCGCGCAAGGCGCTTTTATCCAACCCACGCAGACCCAGATAGATAATATAAAACGGACCGCCCGCGCCGAACACCGTGCCGATGAGCCCGCCCAACGCACCACCCGGCACAGCAAACAACCGCGACCCGCGCAATTCAGGCAAGGGAAGCAGCTGATAGACTGCATAAATTATTATAAACACGCCGAGGGCCTGTGCCAGCGTCGCGGAGTTCAGCGATTGCAACAGCGACAGCCCAAGCCCGACGCCGATCAGCGTGAACGGGATCAACGGCAACTGTTCGCGCCACGCGATCAGTTTGCGGTTGCGGAGCCCCTGACTCGCAGAGCCCACATAATCCAGCAACACGATTATCGGCACAACAATCTGCAATGGGAAAAACAGTGCCAGCAAAGGGACTGAAATAAGTCCCGATCCAAAACCCGCTATCCCGCGCACCACATAGGCGACAAAGAGCACGGCGGCAGAAAATGCCGCAACGCCAGTATCTATTTCCAATTCCGCTCGCAATCAGCCACGTGCCGGTTCTCATTATTTTTGGGTCTAAAGGCGAGCAGCCACTATAAAGTCTTCGTGTCGCCACGAAAGGCCCGGCGCGTCATGAAAGACCGGCAATGGCGTCGACGTCGATCAGCCTCGTGCCCGTCAGGCACTGACCAGCGGCACGCCATCGAGCTCAATACCGCCTTCGGTCCGAAGCCAGTAACGCAAAAGCAGCCGTCCGCCCTCGGTTTTGATCGACGGGTCGCTGAACCCGGTGCGGCCATGGGCGATCTGCATATTCTGGGCACAGATCACCTGCCCCGGCCGCAGGCGGAACGCGACGCGGTTGTCCGGCGCTTCGACCGCTTCCTGCATTGCGGCCAGCGCGGCGAGCCCGGCCGGATCTATTTCCTCTTTCATCAGGCGGTAGCCGTTGCGGATATAATCGTCGTAATACCGCACCGACAATGTGTCCCCGTGCCGCGTGAAGACGGGCAACCAGTTTGCCGGAGATTCATCCGACCCATGCTCGGCCTGCCGATCCCACCAGAACGGCTCATACAACCGCTTCAAATGTTCGGGGTGATTTTCGAGCAAGTCATTATGTGCCGATACAAGGCTGGCAATCAGACTTTCGCCACCGGCCTCTGCCTGACGGTTACAGGTCAGCGAAAAGAAATCCGGTATCATCGCCAGGAACGATCCGTCTGTATGGAACTCCTGGCTGAGATTAGTGACCGAGCGCCGCACCCCGTATTCCAGCTTCGCCCCGGTATCGCGCACATCGTAGACCCGATGCCCCTGCCACTTCTGCATGATCGGCGGTGCGATCATTTCGTTCAAAAGCCAGGTCATCGCCCTGTTCGCCGGGTCAGTCCATGTCTCGACCGGCATGCGGTCCAGCAGAACAAAGCCCACGCCACTGCTCAGTCGGGCCCGGACATCGGCCATCAGGTCCGTTGTCGCCGGCCAATCGAAACTGTCGGGAGAAAGTGAATCGAGCGGCTCGTCATACTCTGCGAGCGCGCCGGCAATTATGTCAAACTCCTGAAGAGCCGCCTCGGGAATCCGGACCTGCCAGTCTGCCTCGGTCAGGTCGGATGCACGCCACGCGCTGCCCATCGGCACGGGGCCATCCGGCACGCCATCGCCGGGCAGGTGCTGGGTCGCCCCGACACGCCGGTCTATATCGAAAATTACGGTCTCGTTGTCGCGAGTCTGGATTTCTGAATCCGCCATATCCCTGATCCTGCCGCCTGTCCGATACATTTTTCAGTCACGGCGCCATGCGCGCTGCAACACCATCCCGTCAGGCTGCTTAATCAGCTCTTGCCTGACAACTATTTATCTCTAATTTTATATATTATTTTGTTTCGTATTAACGTTAAGCACTTGGATATTAACTCTTTTTTCACTCGGACGCCACGGTAGAGCCAATTGTTCCCCCATCGTGATGTATCACGGACAGAATCTGGATTCCTCAACGCTTTGACAGCCGCAACGATCGCGTTAGGATTCCAACCATCACTGCAACAGACTGCGCAACTAGGCGCGCAGAGAAACCCCAGGAGACAGCGTACATGGCCAGGATCAGAGTCCCTTATGAATATGACGGTCGCGCATTCGAAGGCATGCTGGTGTATGACGACACGGTCACGGAAAAGCGCCCAGCTTTGTTCATGCAGCCGGACTGGCTCGGCGTCTGCGATCATTCCGCCGACATGGCGGCCCAGGCCGGTGGTTCCGACTTCGTCATGATGGTCGCCGACATGTTCGGCAAGGGCTATGGCGAGGTCAAACGTAGCCAGGAAGAACTCGGCACTATCGCGCGGGCGACCCGTAACAACCTGCCCTTCGTCCAGGGCTGCGGCGCCGCCGCCTTTGCGGCGCTGACGGCGGCGGCGGACGAACATGGGTTGATTGATACCGGGCGGCTCGGTGCGATCGGGTATTGCATGGGGGGCGGGTTCGTTCTCGAACAGGCCCGTGCGGGCGCAGATTTCAAGGGCACTGTGGTTTTTCACGTCACGCTGCCGAACCCGGTCGATCCCGACACCGCCCCCGACATCAAGGGCCGGGTGCTCGCCATCCATGGATCCCACGACCCGGTCACGCCAAAACCCCAGATGGATGCGCTGGAAGCAGAATTCGCCGCCAACAAAGTCGATTGGCAACTGGTCAATTTCGGCCACGCGGTCCATTCGTTCTGCGTGCTCGGCGCCAATACCGAAACCCAGCGATACGATGACCGTCTGTGCAGACAATCCTACCGGATGATGCGCGATTTCTTCAGTGAGACATTCTGAACGACCAGGGGCTTAATCTGTATCAATTCCCCGGGGCACCCCACCTCCTAGACTCCTTTCCGAACCCCGGCGTGGCGCGCCTATCAGAAAACGGAAAGGAGCATGAAATGGTCGAGAAATCTCACACTGCCGCGGGCGGCGATACAGGCTGGTGGCCCAGCATGTACGAACCCGTTCGCAATATGGGGCGCAAGATTGCCGACTTCTTCGCCCCTGATGCCGATGCCGCAGCGACCGAAGAAGCCTATGTTATAAACGTGGAACTACCCGGCGTTCCAGCCGATGGTGTTCAGGTTACGGTCCAGGACCATGTTCTCACCGTAAAGGGCGAAAAAGAATCCCAGCACGAAGAAAAGGGCAAAACCTATTTCTTTTCTGAACGCCGCTACGGGGCGTTCCAGCGGTCGTTTCGGCTTCCACCCGATGTGAGCGAAGATGAGATCTCCGCTGATTTCAAGGACGGAATTCTTACACTCCAGGTACCGAAGCATGGGCCCGACGCAAAGAAACAGGAAAAGAAAATCACCGTCCGGCAGATGTAAACCACGAGGGTTTGCGGACCAGAACCCGTCTGCCGTCCTTGTAAAGTCGCTCGGGCAACGTGACGCCGGCCCCTTGCCACGCTAGAACAGTATCCGATCTGGAGATCGGCATTCTGCCGGCCAGCAAGAAAGGGATGACATCGATATGACGGAACTTCGTATCGGTATTTGCGGCGGCGGCGTCGGCGGGCTTGCCGCGGCGATCGGCCTTCGGAAAATGGGGCATGACGCGGTCGTGTTCGAAAAAGCATCACAATTCCTGCGCATCGGGGCCGACGTCAACCTGACGCCCAATGCCGTCCACGCGATCGATCGGCTGGGCGTCGGCGAGGTGCTGCGCAAAACCGCCGCACGGCCCACGTTCCGGATCAGCCGCACATGGGATACCGGCGAAGAAACATCCCGCCTGCCGATGAGCGATGCGGCGGAAAAAACCTACGGCGCGCCGCAACTGACCATCCACCGCGCCGATCTGCTGAAAGCAATGGAAGCGGAAATCCCGGCGGACCGGCTCCACCTCGGCAAATCCGTCTCCGGTATCGTCAATGACGACACACGCACCGCGATCCTGTTCGAGGACGGATCATCCGAAGACGTCGATGTCATCATCGGTGCGGACGGCATTCATTCCGCCGTGCGCAATGCGATGTTCGGCAAGGACGACCCGAAATTTTCCGGCATAGTCTCCTACCGCTCGGTGATCCCGCGCGAAGAGGCAGGCGAGATCGCCAATCTGGATGCCTTTACCAAGTGGTGGGGACCGACGCCGGAGATACAGATCGTTACCTTCCCGCTGACACTGGGGAAAGAGATATTCGTCTTCGCGACCACACCCCAGGAAGGCTGGACCGAGGAAGGCTGGACTCTGCCCGGCGATGCCGATGAGCTGCGCCGCGCCTATGAAGGGTTTCACCCCGAAGCGATGGCGCTGCTGAATGCCTGCACCGAGGTCACAAAATCGGCGCTGCACATCCGCGAGCCGATGGAAAAATGGTCTATCGCCAATGCCACCCTGCTGGGCGACGCCGCCCATCCGATGGTGCCGTTCATGGCGCAAGGCGCCTGCATGGCAATCGAGGATGCCGTTGTACTGACCCGTGCACTGGACGGCGCGGATCGCGACAACGTACCCGAACGGCTACGTATCTATGAAAACGCCCGGCTGGAACGCACCGCCAGCATCCAGCGCAATTCTCTCGCCAATGAATGGATGAAGGAACAGGGCAACGCAGAATGGGTGTACGGGTATCACGCTTGGGAAACGCCTTTGGACGGGATCGGCACGGCTTAATCCCGCCTC
>CAJQLI010000231.1 GCA_905479125.1 uncultured Alphaproteobacteria bacterium
ATCCAGGGCTGGGACGATTTACGCCGGCGCCTGGCGGATGATCGCCGATGCTTCGGGTTTTTTCACCCCGCCCTGCCGGACGAACCCCTGATTTTTGTCGAGGTTGCCCTGACCCACGGACTTGCCGGCGAAATTCATACATTGATCGACACGGCGCCCGACGAGCACAAGAAGCAACAGCCCGATACCGCGATCTTCTATTCGATCAGCAACTGTCAGACAGGGCTTGCCGGTATCAGTTTCGGCAACTTCCTGATCAAGCAGGTTGCCGACGACGTAAAGAAAGAGTTCCCGGGCATAACGCAGTTCGCCACGCTGTCGCCGATCCCCGGATTCAGAAAGTGGCTCGACGACGTATTGGTGCGCGATACGCCGGACTGGTTGAGCGAAGACGATATCGACCTGCTTAACCGCAGCGACTGGCGCGACAACGAACTGATCCGCCAACCGCTGAAACCTGCACTGATGAACCTTTGCGCGCGGTATCTTATCGAGGAAAAACGCAATGGACGGCCCCTCGACCCTGTCGCCCGCTTCCATCTGGGCAACGGTGCCAGCGTGGAACGGCTTAACTGGGCGGCGGACCTGTCGGACAAGGGCATTGAGCAATCAACCGGCATGATGGTCAATTACCTGTACGATTCAGAACAGATCGTCCGAAACCATGAAGCTTATGTCCGCGACGGCATAGTGGCGGCATCTTCCGCTGTCACGAAACTGGCGAAGGGCAAGGACTAAAAACCAGGCGCCGGGGCCCCCACAGGCTACTGTGCTTTTGACGACGTTTCCTGCTTCGCCAGATTTTCGCGGGCAGCCTCCGCCGCACCGGACTTCGAATCCAATAAAATAATACGCTGCCAGTCGGCTGCTGCCGCCGCGGTATCGCCGCGCAGCAACGAGATATTTCCCCGCTCCAGCAGCGCGTCCACGTTGTCCGGTGCGAGACCGACCGCACGTGCAATATCGTCCCGGGCGAGGTCCAGGTTCTTCAGCTTGCGCCAGGCCGTCGCCCGGAACACCAGCGCATCCACGCGGCTGGAATCCTGATCCACCGCCCGGTTCAGATCGTCGATCGCGTCCCAGTATTCACCTATGCTTGCGCGCGTGATCGCCCGGTCGATCAGTAACTCGATTCGCGGTCCTGCGAGGTCGAGCGCACGGGTTTGCGCTGACAATGCCTCATTTGTTTTCCCGGCGATGAGCCAGGCCTGCCCCGCCTGTGCAAGCAGTTCCGCCTTGAGCGCTTTGCCCGGGCGCCGGGTTGTCGCGGATAGTGATTCAAGACGGCGGGCTGCTTCCTCGTAAGCGCCGGTATTCAGCAGTGCGACCGCACTACAGTGTCGTGCGCCTTCCTCGCCGCCGGCACGTTCCCAGGCTGCAGCAACACCAATCGCCTTTTCCGGATTGCTGCGCGCAAGGGCCATGCACTCGGTGTATTGCCTGGCCGCCTTTGCCGTGCTGCTTTCGTTTGACGCAGGAGACGTTTGCGCCTCGACCGTTGTCGCCAGTGCCAAAACAGCCATACCCGCCATTCCGCAGAGAGCACCGCGTGACCAGAACCGTTCAACTTGCAGCCGGATTGCCATAGGTCTTAAAGTCGCGATCCCGCACCGTTAAGGCAAGCCAATTAAAATGCACATTCCGTCATGACGACTCCCAAAACGCTTTTCTGTTTCGGACTCGGCTACAGCGCCATGGCGCTGTCGCGTCGGCTGGATGCCGCCGGCTGGGCCATCCGCGGCACCTGCCGCAAACCCGCCCGAAAAGCAGCGCTCGGCGCGCTCGGGATTTCCGCCGCCCTTTTCGACGGCGAATCCCCCATGGAACCGACCGATCTGATTGACGGCGCAACGCACGTTCTTCTGTCCATCCCACCGGGGGCGGATGGTGATCCGGCGTTCCGACATCACGCGGAAGACATCGCCGCCGCCGGGACTGTTGAATGGGTTGGCTATTTCTCTACCACAGGGGTTTACGGCAACCGCGACGGCGGCTGGGTCGACGAAACATCCGAACTGCGTCCGGGCAGCGAACGCAGCCAACGCCGTGTCGATGCAGAACGCGACTGGCTTGCCTGGGGTGAGAAAAACGATATTGCGGTTCAGATATTCCGGCTGCCGGGGATATACGGTTCCGGGCGCTCTGCCGTCGACCAGGTAAAGGCAGGCACGGCACGGCGGATAAACAAGCCCGGCCACGTATTCTCACGCATCCATGTAGAGGACATAGCAACCGTGGTCGCCGCGTCGATAGCCCGGCCGGAACCGGGCGGTATTTATAACGTCTGCGATGACGAGCCGGCAGCGCCGGCGGATATCGTGACCTATATATGTGAATTACTCAGCCAGGAACCGCCGCCGGAAATCCTCTACGACGAAGCGGAGATGTCACCAATGGCGCAAAGCTTCTGGTCGGATAACCGCCGGGTCCGCAACAACCGGATCAAGGACGTCCTTGGAGTCGAACTGGATTTTCCCAACTACCGCATCGGCATCCGCGGGATACTGGGTCTCGGCGGCTAGAAAACACCCCGTTCATCGAGTTCCCCCAGCAGGTCATCCAGCGTTACCTTCAGTCGGGCTATATCCTGATCGCGTGACAACCGGTGATCACCATCCTTCACGAGGAAAATCCGCACGTCCTCTGACAGGATTTTCTCGGCGATGCGGCTGGTCGTCATCCAAGGCACCGAATCGTCGCGCATGCCATGCAGCAGCCTGACCGGACAATGCAGCGCTATCGGCCGCCGCAGGAGCAGGTGCGACCGGCCGTCTTCAATAAGCTTCCGTGTGATCGTATAAGGCTCATCGCCATATTCCGACGGCTCGTAATAAACGCCGTCGCGTTCAAGAGTTTCACGCCGTTCCGCGTCGAACCGGTCCCACATCAGATCTTCGGTAAAATCGGGAGCCGCCGCGATGCCGATCAGCCCGGCCACCCGGTCGGGCCGGGCCAGCGCTGCCAGCAGCATGATCCAGCCGCCCATCGACGAGCCGATCAGAACCTGGGGCCCCTCGGTACACGCATCGAGCACCGCAACGGCATCCTCTGCCCAGCTGCCGATGGTTCCATCGGCAAAATCACCGGATGATTCGCCATGTCCCTGATAATCGAAGCGTACGAACGCCCTTCCCGCCGCGCGGCAATAGCGTTCCACTTCAAGGGCTTTGGTGCCCTGCATGTCGGACATAAAGCCGCTTAAAAACATTACACCAGGTGGCTTGCCGTCGAGCCGCCGGTAGGCGATTGTGGCGCTGCCGTCTCGTGGTAGGATTTGGGGCGGTCTATCGTTGCTGTCGTTCATGGAAATTGCATAACCATCATGGCGCCCGCCGAAGCGGAAAATCAGACAAGTCATAACGCGCCCGCAGTGAATGCGGAAGCGCCTGCTGTGCTGCAAATTCTACCCACCCTGCAGACCGGCGGCGTCGAGCGGGGCACCGTGGATATTGCCGCGGCGCTGACGGCCGCAGGATGGCGCGCCATTGTCGCCTCCGCCGGCGGCGCGATGGCACACGAAATCCAACGTGTCGGCGGCACACATGTCACCTTGCCCGTCGACAGCAAGAACCCGCTGATCATGCGCAAAAACATCAACGCGATCGCCAATGTTATCCGCACGCATAATGTCGGCATCGTCCACGCCCGCAGTCGCGCCCCGGCATGGAGCGCCCGCAGCGCAGCACAAAAATGCGGCGTGCCGTTCATGACCACGTTCCACGGCACTTACAATTTCAGCAATCCGGCCAAGAAGGCCTATAACGCGATCATGACCAAGGGCGAGCGCATCATCGCGATCTCCGAATTCATCGGCCGTCATATCGAAGAAAACTATGGTGTGTCGCGCGAAAAAATCCGGGTCATCCCCCGCGGGGTCGATACCGAGAGCTTCAACCCGGACGCGGTATCCGCCGAACGGATGATCCAGCTGTCGAATGCATGGCGCCTGCCAGACGACGCGCCAGTGGTCATGCTGCCAGGCAGGCTGACGCGCTGGAAGGGCCAGAGTGTCCTGATAGAGGCCGCCCGCCGGCTGGCCCGCGACAATGTCCGCGTGCTGCTGGTCGGGGACGATCAGGGACGCACCGGCTACCGCGAAGAACTCGAAGCCCAGATAGGCCGGATCGGCGCCGAAGGCATCATCCACCTGACGGGGCCCTGCCGCGACATGCCCGCGGCCTATATGCTGGCAGACGTCGTAATCTCGGCATCGACCGACCCCGAAGCATTCGGCCGCGTCGCCGCCGAAGCCCACGCGATGGGGCGCCCCGTCATTGCATCGGATCATGGCGGCGCGCGTGAAACCGTGATCGCCGGCGAGACCGGCTGGCTGGTGCCGCCGGGTGATTCCGATGCGCTTGCACAGGCACTGCGCACCGCGCTTACCATGACGACCGAAGAACGCGATACGGTCGCCCGCCGCGCCATCGCCCATGTCCGGGAACATTTCACCAAACCGCAGATGTGTGCATCGACGCTCGCCGTCTATGAAGAGCTTCTGCCGCGCAAATGATCCAGCAGAAGGGCCGTCTCCTTGTCATCAAACTCGGCGCTCTCGGAGATTTCGTGCTGGCGACGGGGCCCTTTGCCGCAATCCGCGCGGCACACCCGGAAGAAGAAATCGTTCTGCTGACAAGCGCACCCTACGCTGAGTTAGCGCGTGAAAGCGGCTATTTCGATGACGTCTGGGTCGACGAGAGGCCATCCCGGATCGCCCTGATCGCGATCCAGCGCCTGCGGCGGCGCCTGCGCGGCGGCCGCTTCTACCGGGTATACGATTTGCAGACCTCCGGGCGGTCTTCGTGGTATTTCCGGCTGATGCGCGGCTTCATGCGCCCGCAATGGTCGGGCATCGCCTTCGGCTGCTCGCATCCGCATGCCAACCGCAAGCGCAATTCAATGCACACAATAGAACGCCAGGCCGAACAGCTGGCCATGGCGGGCATTCCTGAAACACCGCTGCCCGATCTGTCCTGGGCAACAGCCGATATTTCCCGGTTCGCGCTACCGGAACGCTTCGCGCTAATTATCCCCGGCGGCGCCGCACACCGTCCCGGCAAGCGATGGCCGGCGGATAGTTACCGGGCCCTTGCAGAAGACTGGCTGAACCACGGCATTACCCCGGTGATCATCGGCGGGCCGGACGAGGCAGATCTGGCGGTCGAAATAGCCAATGGTACGAACACGCTGAACCTCGCCGGGCAGACGACTTTTGCCGATATCGCGGCGCTTTCACGCGCGGCTGCAGGCGTCGTCGGCAACGATACAGGGCCGATGCATATCGCGGCTATTTGCGGCTGCCCGTCGGTTGTTCTGTTTTCCGGAGAATCCGATCCGGCCATCACAGCGCCGCGCGGACCCGACGTTCAGGTCCTTCGTCGAGAAAATCTGGCGGATTTGCCCGTATCGGAGGTTGCCGCGACGTTAAGTTTGCGTTAAATGCCCCGGTCTATGGTCAACCCGTGGGCGCAATGAAAATATCATGAGTAATGTGGCGATTACGCTGCCCGACGGCAGCGTGAAACAGTTCGATGGTCCCGTAACCGGGGCAGAGCTGGCAGCGGCTATCGGGCCGGGCCTGGCAAAGGCCGCTCTTGCCATCAAGATCGAGGGCGAAGTTCTCGATCTTTCACGCAGCATCGACGTCGACAGCACCGTTGAAATCATCACCCGGAAATCCGACGACGCGCTGGATCTGATCCGCCACGACACAGCGCATGTCATGGCCGAGGCCGTGCAGGCACTTTATCCCGGCACCCAGGTGACAATCGGGCCGTCGATCGAAAACGGATTCTATTACGATTTCGCCCGCGACGAGCCGTTCACGCCGGACGACCTGGAAAAGATCGAAGCGAAGATGATGGAAATCATCAAACGCGACGACTCCTTCATCCGTGAAGAATGGGACCGGGACGACGCGATCCGCCATTTCACGGATATCGGCGAAAAATACAAAGCCCAGCTTATTCACGACCTTCCGGCCACCGAAACGATCTCGATCTATCGCCAGGGCGACTGGATGGATCTGTGTCGCGGACCGCATCTGCCGTCGACCGGCCATGTCGGCAAGGGCTTCAAGCTGCTGAAGCTGGCGGGTGCCTATTGGCGCGGCGATTCGAATAACGAGATGCTCCAGCGCATCTACGGCACATCCTGGCGCGACGACAAAGAGCTCAAAGCGCACCTGATGATGCTGGAGGAAGCCGAAAAGCGCGACCACCGTCGTCTCGGCCGCGAGATGGGCCTGTTCCATTTCCAGGAAGAAGCCGTCGGCAGCGTGTTCTGGCACCCGAACGGGTGGACGCTCTACCGCACGCTTGAAACATATATTCGCGCCCGGCTCGACAAGGCAAAATATGTCGAGGTAAAGACGCCTCAGCTGATAGATCGCGGCCTGTGGGAAGCATCCGGTCACTGGGAAAAATTCCGCGACCATATGTTCACGGCCGAAACCGAGGATGACCGCATCTTCGCGCTGAAGCCGATGAACTGCCCCGGCCACGTCCAGATATTCCGCCAGGGCATCACCAGCTACCGCGACCTGCCGCTGCGCATGGCCGAATTCGGCTCCTGCCATAGATACGAGCCGTCGGGCGCACTGCACGGGCTCATGCGGGTGCGCGCGTTTACGCAGGATGATGCCCATATCTTCTGTACTGAAGACCAGATCACCTCGGAAACCGAGGCTTTCTGCGAATTGCTGCTTAGTGTCTACAAGGATTGCGGTTTCGAAGAAGTCGTCGTCAAGTTCGCCGACCGCCCCGAAACCCGTGCCGGAGAGGATGCCGTCTGGGACCGGGCTGAAGCCGCACTCACCGAAGCGGTCGAGGCATCCGGGCTGGAATACACGCTGAACCCCGGCGAAGGCGCGTTTTACGGCCCGAAGCTTGAATTCGTGCTGCGCGACGCGATCGGCCGCGACTGGCAATGCGGCACCCTTCAGGTGGACTTCGTGCTGCCCGAACGGCTGGACGCAACCTATGTCGGCGAGGATGGTGCCAAGCACCGCCCCGTCATGCTGCACCGCGCAATCCTTGGATCGTTCGAACGCTTTATCGGCATCCTGATCGAGAACTATGCCGGGCGTATGCCCATGTGGATGGCACCGGTACAGGCCGTCGTCGCGACGATCACGTCGGACGCTGACGCCTATGCGATCGAGGTCCGCAACGCCCTGGACGCGGCCGGCATTCGGGCGGAACTCGATATCCGCAACGAGAAGATCAATTACAAGGTGCGCGAGCACAGCCTGGCGAAGGTCCCGGCGATGCTCGTGGTCGGACAGCGGGAGATCGAAGACCGGAAAGTCGCGCTGCGGCGTCTCGGCGGCAAGGACCAAGAATTCCTTGCGCTGGACGACGCCATAGCTAGACTTGTAGAGGAAGGTAAGAGCCCGGCCGAGAAATAGCGGGAGCGGGATAAACGCTGAAGACATCCCGCCTTCCCGAAGATCAGGTCTTGTTACGGCCCAAATACGTGCACTGACTTGAACGACGGCACTCAAACGAAAACTTAACCGAAACAATCAAAGGAGAAATTCGATCGTAAGACATACAAGCATGGAGCCGCCCGTAAAGGATGACCGGCCCATCAATGAGATGATTAAGGCGGCACAGGTCCGCCTTATTGGCGCCGAAGGCGAACAGATCGGCGTTGTGACCCGGGACGATGCGCTGGACCGCGCAGCGAATCTGGGGCTGGATCTTGTTATCGTGGCGGACAACGCAGATCCGCCGGTTTGCAAGATCATGGATTACGGCAAGTTCAAATACGAAGAGCAGAAAAAGAAGAACGAAGCCCGTAAGAAACAGAAGACAATCGACGTCAAGGAAATCAAGCTGCGCCCGAATATCGACGCGCATGATTACGACGTGAAAATGCGCGCCATGAACAAGTTCCTCGGCGAGGGCGACAAGGTGAAAGTCACCATGCGCTTCCGCGGCCGGGAAATGGCGCATCAGGACCTCGGCCTGAAAGTTCTTCACCGGGTCCGCGACGACCTGGAGGAGCTGACCAAGATCGAACAGTTCCCGAAAATGGAAGGCCGCCAGATGGTGATGGTCCTGGCGCCAAAATGATGGCAATGCGCAGAACGCGCTGATCCGTTCAGAATCGAATACGCCCCGGACATTGTTCGGGGCGTATTTATTAGGGTGTCTTTATTTACGACCGGATTTACGACCGGCGCTGACGGAAAAATCCGGGAACGCAGAAACCGGAAATCAGTGGGCGCCCGACGGATTCACGCCCGCCTTCAGGACGAATTTCTTGTCGCAATAGGGGCATTCTACTTCCCGGTCTTCCAGTTTCAGAAAAACCTTCGGGTGACCAAGAGCCCCACCGCCGCCATCGCAGGATACGGAGATTTCTTCGACTTCGACGATTTCGGGCGGTTCGGGCGACTGCGCCATGGTGTATTTGCCTCTCAGAAGCGTTGACCGTAGTTTCGCCGCAATGATACCCAAACGCAGCGCATCGTGAAAGCCACATGCGTTGCCCGCATAGAAAGACTTATGACAGCACCGAACCCCGATACACCCGCCGTTGAAACAACCGCGCTGCGCAAGATTTATCCCGGTATCGACGGCCCTCCCAAGGAGGCGCTGAAATCCGTCGACCTGTCTGTAAAGCCGGGGTCGGTCTTCGGCCTGCTGGGGCCCAATGGCGCGGGCAAATCAACGCTGATCAATATTCTGGCGGGGCTTGTCGTAAAGACATCCGGATCGGCCCGCATACTCGGCTGGGACATCGAAAAGAACATGCGCCAGGCGCGGACAGCAATCGGCATTGTGCCGCAGGAACTGAACCTCGACGCCTTCTTTTCGCCGAGAGAGGTGATGGAGCTGCAGGCGGGTTTCTATGGCGTACCCAAACGGGAGCGCCGGACCATGGAAATCCTGACCGCGCTGGGGCTGGACGACAAGGCCGATGTCTATGCGCGCTCCCTGTCGGGCGGCATGCGGCGACGGCTTCTTGTCGCCAAGGCACTGGTACATTCCCCGCCGGTTGTGATCCTCGACGAGCCGACGGCAGGCGTGGATGTCGAACTGCGCCAATCGCTGTGGGATTACATGAAGGAACTGAACGACGCCGGCACGACCATCCTGCTGACAACACACTACCTCGAAGAAGCAGAGGAAATGTGCGACGAGATCGCCATCATAAACCACGGCGAAATTATCGCCCAGGATACAACGTCTGCCCTGCTTGCCCGGCTCGACCGCAAGGAGGCCCATATCACGGTGGACCGCGATATCAACTCACTGCCCGAAGGGCTGTCGGGTCCGGGGGTGGACGCTGAAATCCGGTCGCCCCGCGAATTGCTGATTCGCTTCCCGCCAAGCCAGGTGCATATGGGCACATTGTTGGACGCCGTTAAAAAAGCAGGGCTGGAAATTTCGGACCTGTCGACCCGCGATACCGATCTGGAAGAAATATTCGTTGCCCTGACCAGCAGCAGCGGCGACGGCTTGCCCCCCACCCGCAGCGGGGACCCCCAGGCGGGAACGCTTGAAAAATCCCGTACCAGACCGGATCCGTGAAGCAGCACCAGGCCGTCCCCGTGAGAGCACTCCGCACGGTACTCATCCTCGCTGCATTCAGCCTGCTGGGTGCCTGCGCACCACGCCTTGAACCAGCGGGGCCGGCCATTCAGGCACCAGCCCTGCTCGACACGCAGATCATGCTGGCTGACGGTGCCGCCCTGCCCGTCCGCCGGTGGCTGCCCGACGGCACGCCGCACGCAGTGATCGTGGCGCTGCACGGCTTCAACGATTATTCCCGCGCGTTCGAACAACCCGCAACCTATTGGGCAAGCCGCGGCATCGCCACCTATGCCTTTGACCAGCGCGGGTTCGGAAACGCCCCCAATCGCGGGATCTGGGCCGGGCACGACACCATGGTCGCCGACGCAGCGGCCGCCATCGGGCTTATCCGCACCCGCCACCCCGGTCGGCCGGTTTTCGTGGCCGGCGAAAGCATGGGCGGGGCGATTGCAATGATTGCCGCGTCACAGGGAATGCTGAAAGCCGACGGCCTGATACTGGTCGCCCCCGCATTGCGCGGGCGGCCCTATCTCGGTGTCATTCCCCGGGCAATGCTGTGGCTCGGCGCGCGGGTCATTCCCTGGTACCCCCTGACCGGTCGGGGGCTGCGCATCCAGGCATCCGACAATATTCCAATGCTGCGGGCCCTCGGCGCCGATCCGCTGATTATCAAGGAAACCCGGGTGGATGCGATCAAGGGGCTGGTCGATACGATGGATGCCGCGATCACCTCGGCGGCTGAGATCAGGATTCCGTCCCTCGTCCTGTATGGTGCGCGCGACGAGCTGGTGCCGAAAAAACCGACCTTCGACATGATTGCCGCCCTGCCACCGGGAATCAGCCATCGGCCTGCGGTTTACCGGTCAGGCTGGCACCTGCTGCTGCGCGACCTGAAAGCGCACATCGTGCTGGACGATATCCTCGCCTGGATCGCCGACCGGTCGGCCCCGCTGCCATCGGGCGCAGACAAAGCCGCGCGGGATGCCATGGCCGCCACGGCAGCGGCAAGCCCATCAAATGCCCCAAACCGATAGATCACCATTCCGATTGCCGCGGGCGCGCCAGCGCGCTATGTTCCGCCGGCTTCGGACCGGTCAGCAGGACTGACCGCGACGACAGGGGCACCCGTAGCTCAGCTGGATAGAGCGCTGCCCTCCGAAGGCAGAGGTCACAGGTTCGAATCCTGTCGGGTGCACCATTTTTCTCCATAAAAACAATGACTTGGGTTTTCGCCAACTCGTTGTTTGACCCCAAAACCGCATGCACATATCATACACATGATACACATGCGTATTGGGGTAATCTCCATGACAGACGTTAACAACAAGGTTGATGTGCGGGGTGATGGTTCAGTCATCCTCTATCAACGTCTGAAGTTTGGTAGCAAAACCGAGATTAGTGACATTTTCCATATGAGGATTCGTATCCCCCTGTCTGCATCGAAGGGGTATTTCCGGGGAAGCACGGGTGAGAGTAACCAAGGCAGAGCAACTCAGGTCGCCCTGAACAAGTTCGATGAACTCTACAACAAGGTGAAGGGTGGCGGGACTTTGCTGGGTAAATCTTTCAAGGATTTGT
>CAJQLI010000232.1 GCA_905479125.1 uncultured Alphaproteobacteria bacterium
CCGCATCGGGGTGGGAAATGATAGCGAAAGTTCGCCGGGCGGCGATTTCGCCGCTATGAGCGCTCATGGCTATGTCCAGAAATAGGGTTCCGCACCGACAGGCAGGATCAAACGCAATATAAGCGTGTCTACAGGGAATTCCAGCATCCGTTGCATATCGCAATGTGGCTTATCGAGGGTTAACATAGCATTGAATCGAGACCGATCAGGAGGTAGCGCCATGGATACCGTCACCGCGACAACACTGGAGTATCAATCCGGCTTCGGCAACGAGTTTGCCAGTGAAGCACTGCCCGGTGCTCTGCCTGACGGCCGGAATTCGCCGCAGCGAGCGCCTTATGGCCTGTATGCGGAACTGGTCAGCGGCACTGCCTTCACGCAGCCGCGGGCCGATAACCTGCGGACATGGGTTTACCGGATGCGTCCGTCTGCGGTTCACGGTGGGTTCCGGCAGGTGGATAACGGCAGTCTGCGCACGCCCCCCTTCAATGAGGGTGTGCTCACACCCCAGCAGATGCGCTGGGATCCGACCCCTGTGCCGGATGAAAAAACCGATCTGATCTCCGGCATGATGACGCTCGGTGGAAATGGTGACGCGAATGCCCAGGCCGGTATCGGCATCCATATTTATGCTGCGAATGCATCGATGGACGGCCGATATTTCTATAACTCGGACGGTGAAATGCTGTTTGTGCCTCAGCAGGGGCGTTTGCGGCTGGTGACCGAAATGGGCGTTCTTGAAGCAGCGCCGAATGAAATTATTGTTGTGCCTCGTGGCATAAAATTCCGCGCCGATCTGCCGGATGGACCATCCCGCGGCTATGTGTGCGAAAATTTCGGTGCAGCCCTGCGGCTGCCCGATTTGGGCCCTATCGGGTCCAACGGCCTGGCGAATGCGCGCGATTTCCTGTCGCCGATGGCATCGTTCGAAGACATCGAAGGAGAATTCGAACTGGTCAACAAGTTCGGTGGCAACCTCTGGTCGGCACCGATCGGACATTCGCCGCTCGACGTTGTCGCATGGCATGGGAACCTGGGACCTTATAAATACGATCTTGCCAATTTTATGGCCATCGGTTCCATCAGCTTCGACCATCCTGATCCGTCAATTTATACCGTGCTGACATCGCCGTCGGGCCCGGCCGGGCTTGCCAATGTCGATTTCGTGATTTTCCCGCCACGCTGGCTCGTCGGTGAAAACACGTTCCGACCGCCGTGGTATCACCGCAATATCATGAGCGAGTTCATGGGGCTGATCCTCGGTCAGTATGATGCCAAGCCGGAAGGCTTCGTGCCCGGCGGAGCAAGCCTGCACAACATGATGTCGGCGCATGGACCGGATGACGGCGCTTACGAGAAGGCGACAAATGCGGAGCTCAAACCTGAATTTCTCGGTGCGACCATGGCCTTCATGTTCGAAACCCGCTATCCGATTAAACTGACAGACTGGGCGGCACAGAGCCCGCAGATCCAGGCCGGCTATCAGGATTGCTGGCAGGGTCTGAAGAAAAATTTCAACGGAAAGAAATAAACATGCCAAAGCTGAACGAAACGCACGATGCTTCCCTGACAAGCTGGGTCGACAGCGCCAATGAACCCGGCGCCGATTTCCCGGTCCAGAACCTGCCATTCGGGGTCTATACCGATCCGCAGACCGGTAAGGGAAAAGTCGGTATCGCTATCGGTGACATGATCCTCGACGTCACAGCGGCACGCGCCAAGGGCGTGATCGGCGGCGTTGCGGATGACGCGGCAGGTGCCTGTGCGGGCGATACACTGAATGGCCTGATGGCGATGGGTGGGCGTCACTGGTCGGTCCTGCGCGCGGCGGCATCGAAGGCGCTGCGATACGACACAGAGGAAGGTGAAGCGGCCGAAGCACTGGCCGGGGAAATCCTGGTCGCGCAGGCCGATGTCACCATGCGACTGCCGGCGCAGATCGGCGACTACACAGATTTCTATGCATCGATTTTTCACGCGACCAATGTCGGCATGATGTTGCGGCCCGATAATCCGCTGATGCCGAACTACAAGCACATTCCGATTGCCTATCACGGCCGCGCGTCGTCCATCGTCGTCAGCGGCGAGTCCTGCAAGCGCCCGGTCGGACAGACCAAGGCGCCGGATGCCGACGTGCCGTCTTTTGGCCCGTCCATGGCGTTCGATTACGAAACGGAAATCGCGTTTTATGTCGGGCCGGGCAACCCGCTCGGACAGCCGGTGTCCATCGATGAAGCGGAAGATCATATATTCGGGCTCAGCATCCTGAACGATTGGTCGGCACGCGATATTCAGGCCTGGGAATACCAGCCACTGGGGCCGTTTCTGGCGAAAAGCTTTGCGTCCCACGTCTCGCCCTGGGTCGTCACGATGGAAGCGCTGGCGCCGTTTCGCAGTGGGGCCTATCAGCGCCCCGATGGTGACCCGACGCCGCTGCCGTACCTGTCGTCCGATGCGAACGAAGCCGAGGGCGGATTCGATGTACAGATTGAAGTATCGATTGCCTCGGAAAAAATGCGCGATGAAGGAGCCGCGCCGGAAGTCCTGGCTGTTACCAACATGCAGAACCTGTACTGGACGATTTTCCAGATGCTCACGCATCACACGTCAAACGGCTGCAACCTGCGTCCCGGCGACATGATGGGAACCGGCACGATCTCGGGACAGACCGATGATGCGCTCGGTTCGATCCTGGAAATCACCAAGCGCGGCACGAACCCGATTACGCTGCCGACCGGCGAAGAGCGGAAGTTCCTCGGCGACGGTGACGAACTGATCATGCGTGCCTGGTGCGAACGCGACGGTGCCCGGGGTATCGGTTTCGGTGAATGCCGGGCGGTGATCGAAGGGGCTTGAGGCAGGGCGGTCTCCGCTACCGTCAGGGGCATATTGATCCCCGGGGAGGACCCGGGGATCACCGCAATTGGCGTAGTGGTCAGTTATCGAGCCTTACCAGCTGGCCCATATCGGCGCAGTCCTCGTCGGTCTTCAGACCGGCGGCATGAATGCCGTGGGCTGCCATGTCTTCATCCACGTCCTGGCGATCGCCGGTAACACCGACAGCGCCGATCACCTCACCTGCTTCGTTGCGGATCAGTCGTCCGCCGCCTTCGGCAAAGACCTGCTTCTCCGATGCATCATCGATAAACTTCATGAAATTGGGACGTTGCTCCGCGCGGACCTGGACGAGGCTGGATGACCTGCCCAATGCAAGCGCGGCATATGTTTTTCCAAGGGCCATTTCTAGCCGCAGCGCTGATGCATGATCTTCCTTTTTGAAAGCTTTGACTACGTTGCCCGGCTCAACCACCACAGCGGTCATGGGGCGCAGGTTCAGCTCACGGCTTTTTTCGAATATCGCGTCGATAATGATATCGGCCTGTTTGAGCGAGATGATGTTCATTTTGATTTCCTTGATCGTGTCGGTGATAACCCTTTATGGGGCAGTCGGCGCAGCTGTGCTAGAATTTTGCAGAATTAATCGGGAGAAACCGGGTGATTGGTGAAAGCCTTAAGCGGATAGAAGATCCGGCCTTGCTGCGTGGGAAAGGGACGTTCGTTGATGACATTCATCTTGCCGGAATGTTGCAGGCCGCCTTCGTGCGCAGCCCGCACCCGCATGCGCTGATAAAATCCATCGATACGGCCCCGGCGATGGCGGCACCAGGCATCCGGGCGATCTACACCTTGGCGGATTTCATGCCGCATATTGTGGATGGGCGTTTGCCCCTGCAATTTCCGACAACCGATTTCGGGCCGGATGTGACGCCGTGGCTGCTTGCCGGTGAAGAAGTCTGCCATGTCGGCGAAGTGGTCGCGCTGGTCATTGCGGATACGCGCTACCAGGCAGAGGATGCCGCTGTACTGGTCGAAGTGGATTACGACCCCCTGCCGTCGGTCGCGGGCTGTGCGGCGGCCTTTGCAGCTGACGCGCCGCTGGTTCACCGTGATACTACCGACAACGTGCTGGTACGGTTCCAGCAATCCTATGGCGATACCGACACGGTCTTTGCCGACGCGCCCCATGTTTTCCGCGAACGGTTTATCCAGCACCGCGGTGCCGCGCATCCGATAGAGGGGCGTGGTGCGGTCGCACGTTATGACGCGCTGGATGATGCAATAACGCTGTGGTCATCGACCCAGATGTCTCATGAAGTACGGTCGGCGATGGTGCGATTGTTCGATATGGATGAAGGCCGGCTGCGTGTGGTTGCGCCGGATGTCGGCGGCGGATTCGGGTCGAAATATATCGCCTATAGCGAAGAGATCGCCGTCGCGCTTGCGGCAAAGCTGCTCGATGCACCAGTGAAATGGATAGAGGACCGGCGCGAACATTTCGTGGCGGCCATCCAGGAGCGCGAACAGGACTGGACGATGGAGATCGCCACCGACGATGACGGAAAAGTCCTGGCGGTGCGGGGCTCCATGCTCAGCGATCAGGGCGCGTACACCCCCCAGGGCATCAACATGGCTTATAACGCGTCGACAGGTGTGCCGGGGCCTTACATCGTGCCCAATTACGATATCGATGTGCACGTGGTCGAGACCAATGCCGTGGCGGCGGCCCCTGTCCGCGGCGCCGGGTACCCCGAAGGTAATTACACGATGGAGCGTCTGCTCGACCGCGCCGCGCAGGGATTGGGGATCGACCGGGCGGTAATCCGCGACCGTAACCTGATCCCCGTGGAACTGATGCCGTACGAGACTCCGCTGAAGACCCGTGCGGGCTCTCCGGTTCAGGCCGATAGCGGTGATTTCCGGAAATGCCAGCAGATCGCGTTGGACCGTATCGATTATGCAGGGTTCGCTGCCCGCCAGGCGGAGGCGCGGGCCGAAGGACGTTATATCGGGATCGGTATTGCCAACAGCCTGAAAGGCACCGGGCGCGGGCCGTTTGAATCCGGTTCGGTACGTATCGAGCGGTCAGGCAAGGTGCGCGTGTTTACCGGCGCGCTTGCCATGGGGCAGGGCCTGAAGACCATGCTGGCGCAGGTGACGTCGGAACAGCTCGGTGTGCCGATCGAGGAAATCGACGTGATCTCCGGTGACACCCGCACCATCGCGCTGGGGCTGGGCGGATTCGCCAGCCGCCAGACGGTGACGGCGGGATCGTCCGTCCATATGTCGGCGCAGGAAGTGCGAATGAAGGTCATCAAAATGGCCGCACATCTTCTTGAAGCGGCGGAGGATGACCTGGAACTTGCCGACGGCAAAGTGCGCGTGAAGGGCGCCGACCTGTCGGTCACCCTGAAACAGGTTGCGGAAATGGCGGCGGGCGCGCCGGGTTACTCCATGCCCAAGGGCGTGGACCCGGGGCTCGAAGCCGATCTCAGTTTCAAACCGTCGGCGCTGACCTATAGCAACGGCGTACAGGCGGTCGAGGTCGAGGTCGATATCGGCACAGGCGCGGTGTCGTTCCGGAATTACGTGGTGGTCAGCGATTGCGGCACTCTGATCAACCCGATGATCGTCGACGGCCAGATCGCCGGTGGCGTCGTCCATGGCATCGGCAACGCGCTCTATGAATGGATGGGCTATGATGAAAAGGGCCAGCCGCTGACGACGAATTTCGGCGAATACCTGATGCCGACGGCGACCGAGCTGCCCCATATCGACATGATCTACGAAAATACGCCCACGCCGCTCAACCCGCTGGGCGTTAAGGGTGTCGGCGAGACGGGGACCGTGCCCGCCGCCGCGGCTATCGTGTCTGCCGTGGAGAACGCGCTTGAACCGTTCGGTGCGCGGCTGACCGATTATCCGGTTAAACCGGCGACCCTCGTCGATATCGTGCGTCAGAGCATGGCTGCTTCAGCCTGAACCCGTTTATCCGCCCTTTGTGTCTTTGCGCAGGATTTGGAGAATCGTGTCGGCTTCCGGCCGGTCCTGGTAATTTCGCAGTGAAAACCGGTGCTGGATTGTACCGTCTTTGCCGACGACAAAAATAATCGGCAGCGCCACGCCATACCAGGAACTGCCTTTTTTGAATTGTGGATTGGCGATGCCGAAGGCCGGGATGATTTCCGCCTTCGCGTCGGATAGCAGCGTGTAGCTGATGTTGCGTGCGTCGGCGAAGCGCTTGAGTGCCGCCGGTTTGTCATGCGTGACAAGCGCGACGTTATAACCGAGTGCGCGAAAGTCCTTGATCTTGGGGTTCCAGGCGACCGCCTGGATCTTGCAGTGGGGTCACCAGTCCAGCGAACGCGAAAACAGGATGACCAGCCCCCTGCTATGGGCGAGAGACTTGAAGTCCTGATGCTGGTCCTGGTGGTCGACGGTTTTCAGATCGTGGGGCATTTTGGCACCAACCGAGGGCCCGGCTTTGAGAGTGTCGTATTTCGACGTATCAGCCGCTGCCTGGACAGGATTGGAAGCAATGGCCGACACAATCAGGATGCCGGCCAGAAGGCTGGTGCCGATCAGTTTATTGGATATGCGCATGTCCAATTACTCCGTTCTGGAAATCTTCTTCAAATTTACCAAGCAATGGGGCATCGATCGATTCAACAATTCGTGTGGGTCTAATTGAGGTAATTTAATACCATCGTAATATATTTTGATCGTTTTGCGTAATTTTTAACGTTTTAGCGCCAAGTTAACTCCTCGGTTGGATTTGATGGCGATCTCGACTGACCGGTTATTTGGCAATGTAAGAGGCGATATAGTGGCCCATTTTGATTCAATGAACGTTGGCTGGCGTGTGCGCCTCGTGATCGCAATTCCGCTCTTTGCCGTCCTGTTTTTTGCGGCTCAGGGCCTGTTGCTAAAGCGCTCCCTCGTTGAAAGTTCCGGCAAAATCGTCGAGCTTGTCGATGTGGGTGAGACCGCGAGTGAACTTGTTCATGAAATGCAGAAAGAGCGCGGCATGTCGGCCGGTTTTATCGGCAGCAAGGGCAAAAATTTCGCGGATAAGCTACCCGGACAGCGGAAGTTGACGGATGAAAAACTGGCAGCCCTCGCCACTACATTCGATACCTTTGACGCGGCTGCCTTCGGCGCATCGATTGCAGCCCGTGTTGAAAAATCACGTACTGCTCTCAAGAATCTGAATTCAATGCGGGGATCGGTCGACAGCATCAAGGCGACCATTCCGCAGATGGCCAAATATTATACGTCCACCATCGCAGGACTGCTCAGTATTACGGAAGAGATGTATGGGCTTACCGACAATGCCCGGATTCTGTCGTCGATATACAGCTATACGGCGTTTCTGCAGGGCAAAGAGCGTGCCGGGATCGAGCGTGCCATGGGTGCAGGTGGCTTCGGCGCCGGAAAATTTGCGCCGGGTATCTATCAGCGTTTCGTGGGTTTGATCGCGATGCAGCATACGTTTTTCCATCAGTTTGAACTCAACGCCGGCGCGGAAGCCCTGGCCGATTATAAAAAAGCCCTTGGTTCATCTGAATTCGCCGCCGTAGACAAGCTTCGTAAGATAGCTCTGGCGAGCCCCGCCGCGGGCACCCAGGGTGTTCAGGCAGGTCAATGGTTCGGGACGATTACGGCAAAGATCAACCTGATGAAACGTGTCGAAGACACAGCCGCCAGGGAGCTTCTGGACGGCGCGAACAAGGTGTACAAAGACGCTTGGCAGGCGCTTTACATTTATGCTGCCAGCCTTGCGGTCATTCTGCTTCTCACCGGCTATATTTCCTGGCAGGTGATCAGCTCCATCGTCGGCCCGGTAACGCGACTTACAGGTGCGATGAAGCGCCTCGCCTCCGACGAACAGAATGTGGAAGTACCCGATACAGGTCGCCGAGATGAGTTTGGTGAGATGGCTGCGACCGTTCAGGTGTTTAAGGAAAACGCCGATAAAATTCGTGGTTTCCAAGGTGAGCTTGAGGAGCGCGAAAAACGCGCGCAGCAGGAAAAGGAAGATGCGATCAGCGCGGTGAAGGACGGCGAGGCCGAGCGCGCTGCAGCGGTGGCACGGGATTCCGAGGAATCGGCCGAACGCGCCGTTTACATGAAGCTCATCAGCCGTGCTTACGAACACCGGATTTCGTCGGGGATGACGACCCTGTCAGCAGCGGCAAGCGAGGTGCACTCATCTATTGGCATCATCCGTGAAAACGCGACGCAGACTTCCGATCAGTCTGCTACGGTGTCTAAAGCCGCCGACCAGGCGACGTCGAACGTGGAAACCGTCGCTGCTGCCGCCGAGGAACTATCTGCATCTGGACAGGAAATTGTCCGCATCGTTGAGGATAACCGCCGTATCACCGATGCTGCGGTCGAGGAATCGAGACGCGCAAAGGAAGGTGTGGCGACCCTGGATCAGGCGGCTGAAAAAATCGGTGAGGTCGTGTCACTGATCAACGAGATCGCCAGTCAGACAAACCTCCTGGCATTGAATGCGACAATCGAAGCGGCGCGCGCCGGAGAAGCCGGCAAGGGGTTTGCTGTTGTGGCGACAGAGGTGAAATCGCTGGCAGACCAGACTGCGCGGGCCACCGATGAAATTTCTTCACAAATCACCGAGATCCAGACAGCGGCTGGTGAGGCGGTCGAATCGATCGGACAGATCGGCGGCACCATCGAACAGATCGCTACCGGCACAAGCTCTATCGTCGAGGCGGCGGATCAGCAGAAACTGGCGACGGAAGAAATAGCGACAAGTGCCACCGGTGCTGCGTCACTTACAAAGGACGTTACCAACAACATGGAATCGGTCAATGTTGCGGCGACCCAGACGAACGGCGCTGCCGAGAAACTCTCGGACTCAGCTGCCGCGCTTTCTCGGGAAACCGATGAGATGTCTGTTTTGTTCTCGCAGTTCATGAAGGAGATCAACTCCTTCGAGACCCTCGTCCGTGGCGAGGATAATGCTCGCACTGCTCCAAAAACGGCGCCGGATTTACCCGATGCGGGGGATCAGGCGACCGAACAGGCCGCCTGATCAAAAACCCTAGTCTTTCATCTTGAGCAGGGATTTTGCATTCCCGCCCCAGATTGCGGCTTTTTCGGTCTTGTCCAGTATGTCCACAAGGTCGACCAGCTCCACCGGGTTGTAATCGCCCATGTCGTACGGGTAATCGGTACCCATGACGATCTTGTCGGTGCCGTATTGCTCGATCAGGTATTTGAGTTGATGCGGCGTAAACACGACGGTGTCGAGCCACATTTTTTTCAGATATTCCGTCGGTGCTTTCGGCAGGTTTGCCCGTCCGTCTTCGCGCGCGCCCCAGACATGATCGATGCGCCCCGAATAGGCCGGCAGATACCCGCCGCCATGGGCGAGCAGGATGCGCAGGTTCGGATAACGTTCCATCACGCCGTCGAAGATCAGCCGGTGTACCGCGACGGTGGTTTCCAGCGGATTGCCGATGACGTTATTGAAATAATGGTCTTCGAACCGCTCGGCGGAGGTAAAGCCGTTCGGGTGGATGAAGATCAGCGTGTCGAGTTCCTGTGCCTTGGCCCAGAACGGGTCGAGCCGCGGGTTGGAAATTTCCGAGCCGTTCACATTGGTCAGAATCTGGAAGCCTTTCAGCCCCAGTTTTTTCACACCGCGTTCCAGTTCGGCGACCGCCATGTCGACATCCTGTAGCGGAATATTGCCGAACGCGACGAAGCGGTCGGGCATGTCATCGACGATTTCGGCAAGGCCGTTATTGACGATTTCGGATGCTTTCATCGCAATATCGTCGGGCAGCCAGTAATAGGCCTGGAAAGGCGGCGGAATGATGGTCTGCAGGTCGATCCCCATCTTGTCCATGTCGATCAGGCGGTGATCGACCGTGGTCAGGTGCGGCATGCGGTCGACATTCTGCTGCATGTTGATATCGCGCGTCATCTCGTTGGCATACAGAATGCCCGGTTCCATTTCGGGCTTGAAATAGGGCTGCGCGATCTCCGCTGCTTCGGGGATATGCACATGGCAGTGAATATCGATGGTAAACGCATCCGGTTTTTTCGGAGCGCTGCCCGGCTGCGGGCGGGCGGATGTGAATACGTAGGGCTGTGCACCGGCCATTACTTTGTTCCTTGGTTGGCTGTCAGGTTAACGGGTCAATGCCGATCTCGCCGGCAAGTGAATTCAGGTTGTCTATCAGCGCGTTATGCAGGGGCACGCCGTTCGCCGTGTAGTCATCAATATGGGCCGCGCGGCCGTCGCCGGGCACGCGCACGCTGTCGACGCCCGCCATCGGGGTCGCGCCGCGCATGGTGGCCGAAACCGCGTCCACCCGCTGGCCGAAATCCAGCACATCTCCGAACCGGGCGGGGTCGACCACGATCATGAAGTGGCCGTTATTCACCGGCGTTTTCTGGTATTCGGCGTCGCCCATGCCTTCGACATCGACGCCCATCTGCGCGCCGGACAGCGTGGCGGCCAGCAGGCCGACAACGAGCGACAGGGCATAGCCCTTGTGGCCGCCGATGGGGTTCAGAATGCCTTCCTTGATGCGCGACGAATCGGTGATCGGATTGCCTTCGCGGTCGATCATCCAGTCGGCGGGCAGGTCTTCGCCGCGCTGGGCAGCGGTGCGCACCTTGCCGAAGGATGACACCGTGGTGGCGATATCCATCACCACGGGGGATCCTTCTGCCGCCGGGATTGCCGCGGCGATCGGGTTGGTGCCGAGCAGCAGGTCCGCGCTGCCCCAGGGTGCCATGTGATTGGCGCTGCCATTGGTGCCATATAGTGCGATCAGGTTTTTCTCCGCTGCCATCGATACATAGGTTGCGGCAGCGCCCGCATGGTTCGATCCGCGCGCGCCGACCCAGGCACAGCCCGATTCGAGCGCCTTGTCGATGGCAAGCCGCATGGCGTATTGCACCACCAGGTGCCCCATGGCGTTGTCGCCGTCGACCACGGCGGTCGCCGGTGCTTCCGTGACGGTGGTGATATTGGGCGTAACATTGATGCCGCCGGCCCGGATGCGTTTGACGTATTGCGCCAGGCGGAAAATGCCGTGGGTGTTGAACCCGGCGAGGTCCGAATCGACCATCAGCCGCGCGCAATCGGCAGCGTCAGTGTCGGGCAGGCCGAGGCTTGTCAGCGCACGGGCGATAAAATCGCGCAATTCGCCGGCGGAAAACCGCCGGGGGGCCGCAGAAGCGGCTGCCGTATCGGACATATAGAGCCTCCCCCGTGAATGGGGCTGTCATCGGTGTTCTTGTTGGCGACAACATACCGTGCCGAATGGGGGTCGCGCCAGCGGATGATTCGGCACACTGCCTCTTTTCAATTTGCCGTCGGCGTGGTTATTGTCTCCCCAGCCTGACACCAGGCGCGGGCGTGGTGAAATTGGTAAACACAAGGGACTTAAAATCCCTCGGCTTCGGCTTTGCCGGTTCAAGTCCGGCCGCCCGCACCAAGACTTCAGCGTCGCTGTCAGGAGCGCCTGATGCCTTGATGATCAAACAGCTCAATCACCATAACCTCCGCCAGACCGATG
>CAJQLI010000233.1 GCA_905479125.1 uncultured Alphaproteobacteria bacterium
ATCGGCGTCGGCCTGCCGCCGGAAGGTCGAAAGTACACGCCCCATATCACGCTGGCACGGTTCAGTACCGGGCGTGACCGCAGTCGCGATGCATCGGCGGGTCGGGTCTTGCGCTGGCTCGAAGCGCAGGGAGGGTTCTTTGCCGTGCCTTTCGAGGCGCGGGAATTCATCCTGTATGAAAGCCATCTCGGACGCCGCGGTGCGGACTATGTGCCCGTGGCGACGTTTCCGCTCGATCAACCGGGTTAGGCCCGAAGCCCTTCGAAAAGCGCGCGGAAGGTTTCTTCCAGCGCTGCGGGTTTGTAGCGTCCGCTGCCGAGACCGAGAGCGGCCTCGTTAAAGTACGCGCTCAGCATGTTGGTCAATTCGTCCAGGGGGAGGACGCGCAGCACCCCGGCATTCATTCCGCTCTCCAGGCCGTCGCGCAGCGTGGACCCTGCATATTGGTCGTCGATCTCGCGCCAGTCGTCCCAGCCGAGCGCGGCCGGGCCGTCGACGAAGATGATCCGGTTCGTGTCTTCATCTGACGCGGCGGCGAGGAACGCGCGCGTTCCGGCCATCAGCGCTTCGACCGGGTCGTCGGTCAGCGGTTCCGATTCCCGGTTGATCCGGTCGGCCAGCGCGCGTTCTTCTGCTTCGAGTACGGTGCGAAACAGATCGCGTTTATCGGCGAAGTGATAATACAGCGCGCCCCGGGTCACCCCGGCACGGCGGACGATTTCCGGTGTGCCGGTTTCGGCAAAACCTTTCTCGGCAAACAATGCGCGGGCCGCCGCCATCAGGGCGGTGCGGGTTTCCGCATGGCGTTCGGCATTGCTGCGCCGTCCCCCGCTGCTGCCTGCTTTCCCTGTTTCGGGCGACTTTCGTGTCTCTTCAACCATCCCGCATTTGACACACATACAGTATGTATGTAAATAGCCCGCACAAACATACACACTGTATTTATGTTCGCAGGAGAAGGATCCATGAAGACCAGCAGCTACTATCCCGTGATCGCATGTGAGAACGTCGCCGAGACAGCAGCCTTCTATCGTACCCACTTCGGGTTCGACGCCGTATTCGAGTCCGACTGGTATGTGCATCTGCAATCTGCGTCGGACCCGGCGGTCAATCTCGCTGTCCTTGATTGCCGGCACGAAACTGTTCCCGAGGGATATCGGAAACCGGTGCAGGGATTATTGATCAATTTCGAGGTTGATGACGTTGATGCGGAATACGCGCGTCTCATGAACGCGGGCCTGCCGATGCTGCAGGAAGTCCGCTCAGAAGCTTTCGGGCAACGGCATTTCATCACGCTTGACCCGGCAGGGGTGATGATCGATGTGATTACGGTCATCCCGCCCGGCGCCGAATTCGCCGCCGGATATTCCGCCAACGCCTCCGGCCAGGCAGGCAATGCGTCAGTCTGACGGTTTGCTGTCGGCGAATACCGGATGGGCGGCGTTGAAGTCATCCAGCCAGGCAACCAGGGCCGGGAATTCAGGGCGCCAGTCGTATTGTTCCCGGAAATCGATGTATTCGAGCGCGCAGGCAAGCCCGATACCGCCGACGGTCAGCGGTGTTATCGCGGGCGGCGCGTCGGCCATTGCCGCAAGGCCACGTCCGACCTTGCCGCGCTGGAAATCCAGCCAGGGCTCATAGGGTGTCTGGTCCGGGCGATAACGACCCTCATAGGTCACCAGAAGGGCTCCTTCGAGAATGCCGTCGGCGAGTGCGGCCTCGCGCAGGGCGCCAAAGCGTGCCCCGGTTTCGACCGGAATGATTTTGTCGCCGCCGGCCAGCATGTCCAGATATTCCAGGATCACGCGGCTGTCGAACAGGGCCGTGCCGTCCTCGATGATCAGCGCCGGCACCTTCGCCAGCGGATTCAGTTTCCGCAGCGACTCTTCGTCATCGGGGACGCCGACATCGACGCGGTCGGACAGGCCCAGATGGGCGATTGCAAAGGTGCCTTTGCGGCCGAAAGGCGACGGCCCGCGCAGCAGCAATTTCATGGTCATCGGTCATCCTTCCAGCGTGTTGAACTCAGACCGTCTTTGTCTTGCCCGCGGGACGTCAGGTCAAGTCCTGCATGTAATGCCGGGGCATGCCAAATGGGTGCGGCGCCAGTTTGATTCGGCTACACTCAATCCGGCTGCGTAACGAATTACAGGAAATCCGCCGGGGAACCCACTGTCGGATATTCCTGCCGCACAGGGGGCGGTTAAGGCGATCATGCCGGTTTTTCTCAATCAGGACGATGCGCTCGCATTGTGGCGTGATGCGCTCAGCGCCAGTGTGCGGGGCGACGGGCCCGACCTGTCTGCGCGCCAGATGTCGATCCTGCTGACCGTCTATACGCAGACGCCCCCGCACACGGTGCGTGGCCTGTCGGAGTCGCTGAATATCTCCAAGCCTGCAATTTCGCGCGCGCTGGATCGGCTCGGCCAGCTCGGCTTCGTCCGCCGCCGCCGCGACGATTACGACCGCCGCAGCATCGAGGTCCAGCGGACGGTGAAAGGCGCTGTCTTCCTGTCCGAATTCGCAGATCAGGTATCCGAGGCCGGGCGTGAACTCGACAGCCCCACACCGTTCGAAGCCGGCACCCCGCCGGAAGTGCCCCCCGTCGAAGAAGATTACTGAAGGCCGGTTCACAAAACGGCGGCGCGGTCTACGTCCCGACCGTGTCGGTCTTCACCGCCTCGATATTGAAAGCGGCCGCCATCAGGGCCTTGGTATATTCCTCGGCCGGGTTATCGAATATCTGTGCGGCCGGTCCCTGTTCGACCACCTTGCCGTCTTTCATGACGATCAGCTCGTCGGCCAGCGCGCGGACCACTTTCAGGTCATGGCTGATGAACAGGTAGGCAAGATTGTGCTTGTCCTGCAGGTCACGCAGCAGGTCGACGATCTGCGCCTGAACCGACATGTCCAGCGCGGAGGTCGGTTCGTCGAGCACGATGAATTTCGGTTTGAGCACAATGGCGCGCGCGATGGCGATCCGCTGGCGCTGTCCGCCGGAAAACTCATGGGGGTAGCGGTCCTGTGCTTCGGGCGGCAGGCCGACCTCGATCAGGGCGTCGGCGATAACGGCGCGGCGCGCATCGTAGGTGTCGCCTGCAAGGTTATGCAGCCGCAGGCCCTCCTCGATGATCTGGCCGACTGACATGCGGGGCGACAGCGACGAGAACGGGTCCTGAAACACCACCTGCATCTGTTTGCGCAGCGGGCGCATTTCTTTTGCGCTATAGCCGTCGATGCGCGTGCCGTTGAATGTGATTGGCCCCTCGCTGATCTCCAGGCGCAACAGCCCCATTGCCAGGGTCGTCTTGCCGGAACCGGATTCGCCGACCACGCCCACCGTGTGGCCTTCGCGCACGACGACATCGACACCGTCGACGGCTTTTACGTGGCCAACGGTGCGCCGCATGATGCCCTTTTTGATCGGGAACCAGACACGCAGGTTCTCGGCTTCGATAACCGGTTTCGCGTCGGCGCGGGCGGGCAGAGGGTTCCCCTTCGGCTCCGCAGCCAGCAGGTGCCGGGTGTAGTCGTGCTCAGGCGTCTCGAACAGTTTCTCGGTCTCGGCGACCTCGACCAGTTTGCCGCCCTGCATCACGCAGACCCGGTGCGCGACCTTGCGTACGATCACCAGGTCATGGGTGATCAGCAGGATCGACATGCCGCGCTTGGCCTGGATATCGCGCAAAAGGGCCAGAATTTGTGCCTGAATGGTGACATCCAGCGCCGTGGTCGGCTCGTCCGCGATCAGCAGATCGGGATCGTTTGCCAGCGCCATTGCGATCATCACGCGCTGTCGCTGTCCGCCCGATAACTGGTGCGGATAGGCCGACAGGCGTTCTTCGACATTGGGCAGGCCCACTTCGTCCAGCAGTTCGATAATCCGCGCTCGTGCGGCTTCCTTGTCCATTTTCTTGTGGACGAACAGGATTTCACCGAGCTGCTTTTCAATCGAATGCAGCGGGTTGAGCGAGGTCAGGGGTTCCTGGAAGATGATCGCGACCCGGTTGCCGCGGACCTTCTGCATCTGTTCGGGTGGTGCACCGACCAGTTCCTCGCCCTCCAGCATGATGGAGCCCGATGGGTGGTGCGCCGTTGGATAGGGCAGAAGCTGCATGATCGACAGGGCGGTGACCGATTTTCCGGAACCGGATTCGCCGACCAGTGCCAGCGTCTCGCCGCGTGCGATCTCGAACGACACGTTTTTCACCGCGCGTGTTTCAGTCTCGCCGCTGCCGAACGACACCGAGAGATCGGATATCCTGATCAGGGGGTCTGTCATTGCCCGGTCACTCCCCAAACGTCTTTCGGGGGTCGAAGGCGTCGCGGACCGCTTCGCCGACGAAGATCAACAGGATCAGGGTCAGCGATATGCTGATGGTTGATGTCAGTCCGAGCCATGGCGCCTGCAGGTTCGACTTGCCCTGCTGGAGCAGCTCGCCGAGCGATGGCGAACCCGGCGGCAGGCCGAGGCCGAGAAAGTCGAGCGCGGTCAGGCTGGTGATCGACCCGGTCAGGATCAGCGGCAGGAAGGTAAGTGTCGCGACCATCGCATTGGGCAGGACATGACGGAACATGATGGTCACGTTGCCGACGCCGAGGGCGCGCGCCGCTTTGACGAACTCGAAATTCCGCGCCCGCAGGAACTCGGCACGGACCACGCCGACCAGCGACGTCCAGCCGAATAGCAGCAAGATAAAAAGCAGGGTCCAGAACCCGGGAATAATCACGCTCGACAGGATGATCAGGATATAGAGCTGCGGCAGTCCGCCCCAGATTTCGATAAAGCGCTGCGCGATCAGGTCCAGCCAGCCGCCGAAATAGCCCTGAAAGGCGCCGGCGACGATCCCGATAATCGACCCGATAACGGTCAGGATCAGCCCGAACAGGACTGATATGCGGAAACCGTAAATCACGCGCGCCAGCACGTCGCGACCCTGATCGTCGGTGCCGAGCCAGTTATCGCCCGATGGCGGCGCGGGGGCCGGTACCTTCAGGTTCAGGTTCACGGTGTTGTAGCTGTAGCGCACCGCCGGCCAGAGTATCCAGCCGCCCTTTTCGGTGATCAGTTCCTGCACGTCGGTTTCGCGGTATTCGGCCTCGGTCTCGAAATCGCCGCCGAACACGGTTTCTGCGTATGTGTTGAGCACCGGGGTGTACAGGGACCCCTCGTACCAGACGGCCAACGGGCGGTCATTGGCGATAAACTCGGCCGGCAGGGTGCCGAGAAACAGCACGAGGAACGCCCATAGCGCCCAGCGCCCGCGCCGGTTACGCCGGAAATTCACCAGGCGGCGAGCGTTCAGTGGCGAAATGCGCAGCCCGAGGAAACGCGGATGTTCAACCGGTGCCGGAATGTCCGATGTTGCGGCCCTAGACATGACGGCCCTCGAAATCGATGCGCGGATCGATAATCGTGTACATCAGGTCGCCGACCAGATTCATCACCAGGCCGAGCAGCGTGAAGAAATAGACCGTCGCGAACATGATCGGGTAGTCGCGCTTGATGGCGGCCTCGAAACCCAGAAGGCCGAGCCCGTCGAGCGAGAAAATAATCTCGATCAGCATGGCGCCGGTGAACAGGATGCCAATGAACGCGCTGGGGAAACCGGCGATCACGATCAGCATCGCGTTGCGGAACACGTGGCCGTACATAACGCGGTTTTCGGTCAGGCCTTTCGCGCGCGCGGTCTGCACGTAAAGCATGTTGATCTGGTCGAGATAGGAATTTTTGGTGAGCATGGTCAACGACAGGAAACCGCCGAGCACCAGCGCCGTGATCGGCAGCACCAGGTGCCACAGGTAATCAAGGATCTGGCCGACGATCGATAGCTCGTCGAAGTTCTCCGATGTCAGGCCGCGCAGCGGGAAGATGTCGAAGAAACTGCCTCCTGAGAACAACACGATCAGCAGGATCGCCATCACGAAGGACGGAATCGCAAAGCCGATGGTGAGCAGCGTCGTTGTCCAGACGTCGAACCGTGTGCCATCCATTACCGCCTTGCGGATGCCGAGCGGTATACAGACCAGGTAGACGATCAGCGTGGTCCAAAGACCAAGGGATATAGAGACCGGCATTTTCGACAGGACCAGGTCGATCACGGTCTCGTCCCGGAAAAAGCTGGTACCGAAATCGAAGACGATGAAATCGCCCATCATTTTCAGGAACCGTTCATGCAGTGGCTTGTCGAAGCCGAACTGGCGCTCGAGGTCCTTGATGAATTCCGGATCCAGTCCCTGCGCGCCGCGATAGCCGCTATCTGCGGTCGACGCCGAAGCTGCCGCCGACGTGTTGCCGCCTGACAATTCGCTCCCGCCACCGCTGATGCGCCCCGTTGTGCCGGCGTCTGTGCCGGTGACCTCGGCGATAATCTGTTCAATCGGACCGCCGGGTGCAAGCTGCACGATGGCGAAATTGATGATCATGATCCCCAGCAATGTGGGGATCATCAGGGCAAGACGGCGAACGATATAAGCGAGCATTCGGTGTTCTTCTTCCCGCTATTTATTGCCGGGCGGGGGCAATGCGCCCGGCGGCGGTGGGGGAGCGATACCGTCTGCGATCATTCTTGCCTTGGCCGGGTCAAACCACCAGGTATCAACCACACCCATATCATAGCGGGGCGATTTGGCGGGACGGTTGAACTTGTTCCAATAGGCGATGTTATGGGCACCCTTGTACCATTGCATCACCGCATAGCGGTTCCACATGATGACGCGGTCGAGCGCGCGGACGGCGGTGGTCAGGCCGGCGCGCGATTTCGCCGTGACAACCTTTTCGATCAGCGCATCGACCGCCGCGTTCTGGACGCCACCGATATTGAACGCGCCCTGCACGCCGGCGAATTCCGATCCGAAATAGTTGCGTTGTTCAAGCCCGGGGGTGAGGGGCTGGGAAATTCGCCGGATAACGATGTCGAAATCGAATGTATCCTGGCGCCGTTTGAAATTGGCGACATCAACGATGCGGATGCGGGCCTGAATGCCAAGCCGTTTCAGGTTGTTGATATAGGGTCCGATAATACGCTTGAAACTGGCCTCGAAGAGCAGGAACTCGATCTCCAGCGGGGCGCCGGCCGCGTTCGTCAACACGCCGTCCTTGACCCGATACCCTGCCTGTTTGAGCAACCGGCTGGCTTTCCGGAGGCTTGACCGCAACTTCCCGGAGCCGTCCGACTGGGGCGATGCGAAGGGTGTTGTGAAGACTTCTTCGGGCACTTTGCCACGGAAAGGTTCCAGCAGGACGAGTTCTTCTGCCGTCGGCGGGGCTTTTGCCGCCAACGATGAATTCTCGAACATCGAATTAGTGCGCGCATATTGGCTGTAGAAAAGCGTCTTGTTGGTCCATTCAAAATCGAATGCCATGTCGATGGCAGTGCGCACACGGATATCCTGGAACTTTTCGCGCCGCAAATTCAGGATAAATGCCTGTACACCCGACGGCGTTTCGTCGGGCAGGACTTCGCGGATGACCAGCCCGTTATTGACCGGCGGTTTATCGTACTGGGTCGCCCATTGGCGCGATGTGAAGTCTTCGCGGAAATCGTATTGCTGTGAAAAAAAGGCCTGAAACATGATCTCGCGATCCCGGTAATAGTCGACCGTGATCTCATTGAAATTGTAGCGCCCGCGGATGACGGGCAGGTCCTTCGCCCAGTAATTTTCCACGCGGCTATAGGTGATCGACCGGCCGGGTTCGAATTTGCCGATGCGGTAGGGACCACTTGCCAGTGGAGCATCGAAGGTCGTTTTCTTGAAATCGACCTTGTCGTAATAGGTTTTTGACAGCACCGGCAGGGATGCAAGCCGCGTCGGCAGGTCGCGGTGGGTGCCCGGCTTGAACGTGAATTTGACGCGGCTCGGCGATGTTGCCTCGGCCCGGTCGACATCGCGGAAATTGATCCGGTATCGCGGATGGCCGTCTTTGGTCAGGGCATTGAAGGTGAAGACGATATCTTCGGCGGTAATCGATGTGCCGTCGTGAAATTTTGCACGCGGGTCGATGTTGAAGGCGACCCAGCTTTTATCCGCCGGTTGTTCGACGGTCTTTGCCACGAGCCCGTAATAGGAATCCGGTTCGTCAAATGATCGTGCCATGAGCGTGTCGAAGAGCAGCCCTTCGGCCAGGACTTCCTTGCGGCCCTTCAGGATGAACGGGTGGATCGACTCGAATGTATCGAGACCCGGCACCTTCAGTGTGCCACCCTTGGGCGCGTTCGGATTGACGTAGCCGAAATGCGAAAAGCCGGCGGGGTATTTAAGATCGCCAAAAACACTTATCCCGTGACGCGGGACGGCATTCTGCGCGTCGGCCGGAACAGTAAGGGCGAGTGAGCAGACCGCGATAGCGGCGATGGACAGGGCTAGTCGGTTCATTGCGTCCGCATCTTACGTGCCATCCCTGCCCGCGCGCTAAGGATTTTTATTCCCATTTTTCAGGGCGGCGTCCTTCGCGGGGTCGATCCACCAGCTCATCACGTCGGCACCGTATTTGGGATGGGTCGAAATACCGAAGCGGTCCCAGTAGGCGATCCGGTCAATCCGGACATGCCACTGCGGGATCACGTAATGGTTCCACTGCAGGACGCGGTCCAGCGCCCGGGTCGCGGTGACCAGGGATTTCCGGTCCTGTGCATCGACGATTTTGTCGATGAGCGCGTCGATTGCCGGGTTTTTAATGCCAATCGTGTTACGGCTTCCCTGACGGTCTGCGGCGGCAGAGCTCCAGTAATCGCGTTGTTCGTTACCAGGCGATTCCGATTGTCCCGCACCGCCGACGATCATGTCGTAATCGAAGGACCTCAACCGGTTGATGTATTGTGACTGATCGACGGTGCGGACACCGGCCACGATGCCAAGCCGTTTAAGGTTCTGCGAAAATGGAGTGACGATGCGCTCGAAAGCGGGGCTGACCAGCAGAATTTCGAAGGCGACGGCCTTGCCGGTCTTGGGCGAAATCAGCTTGTTGTTCTCTATCTTGTAGCCTGCTTTTTTCAGCAACCGGAGGGCTATGCGCAGGTTTTTGCGGATTTTGCCGGACCCGTCCGTCGACGGTGGTGCGTAGACCGTGGTGAATACTTCGTCCGGAATTTTGCCGCGCCACGGTTCGAGTAATGCCAGTTCATCCTTTGACGGCAGCTCCGTTGCGGCGAGCTCTGAATTGGAGAAGTAGCTGCTTGTCCGGGCGTATTGTCCGTAGAACAGGTTTTTGTTCGACCATTCAAAATCAAATGCGTAAGCCATTGCCTGTCGCAGAACCGGGTCCTGGAACTGTTCCCGGCGGGTATTGAAAACAAAGGCCTGCATGCCGGTCGGGCGGGCGTGGCGTACTTCTTCAAGTTTTACCTGCCCGGCCTTGCGCGCGGGGAAATCATACCCGGTCGCCCAGACCAGTGATGCATTTTCGTTCCGGATGTCGTATCGCCTTGACTTGAAGGCTTCCAGTGCGACGGTCTGATCGCGATAGTAATCGAACCGGATGCGGTCAAAATTATTCTGGCCGATATTGATCGGCAGGTTTGCCCCCCACCAGTTTTTCACCCGGTCGATTTCGACAAAGCGGCCCGGCTCGAACGCGCCGATCCGATATGGGCCGCTGCCCATCGGGGGTTCCAGAGAGGTTTTGGTGAAGTCGCGGGTCGACCACCATTTTTTCGACATCACCGGCAACTGTCCGGTGATCTGTGGCAATTCACGGTTGGGCGGGCCGGTGAATTCGAATTTGACCTTGTGCGTTCCCAGCTTCACAGCCTGCACGATATTCTTGTAATAAAACCGATAGAAAGGCGCGCCGTCGTTTTTAAGCGTCTCGAACGTCCAGATCACATCGTCCGCGGTGATCGGTGAGCCGTCATGGAAGCGTGCTTCGGGCCGCAGCGTGAAGGTGGCGTAGGAAAGGTCGGCAGGCACTTCGACCGATTCCGCGATTAACCCGTACTCGGCGGAGATTTCATCCAGCGGAGAGGTCATCAGGGTTTCGTATACCTGGCTGACGCCCGCCGATGGGTTGCCCTTGATCGTATATGGATTGAAGGTATCAAACGTGCCGATTGTGTAGCGCCGCAATGTGCCGCCCTTGGGTGCGTTCGGGTTCACGTGGTCGAGATGTTTGAAATCCGCCGGGTATTTCAAATCGTCCAACAGGGTAAGGCCATGGCTGATTTTGACGCCGGGTTTGTCCTGCGCGCCGGCTTCCGTAACGAAGGCAGTGGTGACGGAAAACGTCAGACCGGCGCAGATAAGTGCCGCTGTCAGGATTTTCATGGCCTTTGGTCCCTGCTTTATTCTGCTGTTAAATGTGATGTTTCGTGGCCGAATGACAAGTTTTCCGGGGAATAACACGGTTTATTGAAGTGTCAGCCGTTTAGAAAAGCCAGGATTTCCGCGTGCGTGCGGGCATCTCCGCAGGCCAGTATCGTCCCATCCGACGACAGGGTCAGCGGATTTCCTTCCCAGTCCGTCACGATTCCGCCGGCTGCTTCGACGACAGGTGCCAGCGCACAATAATCATAGGTCTGCAATCCCGCCTCCAGCACCACGTCGACGAATCCGGACGCAATCTGTGCGTAGGTGTAGCAATCGCCACCATACACCACGTGTTTTGCGCCCTCTGCGACCTTGCGCCAGCGTTCGCCCTGGCCCGGACTGAACAGGTCCGCCGCCGTTGTGCCGGCAATGGCATGCGCCAGTGACGGGCAGGCGCGCGCGTTTACAGGGGTGCCGTTAAATTCTGCGCCGGACCCTGTTGCGCCGACCCAGCGTTCGCCGTTTACCGGCTGGTCGATCACGCCAAGGATCGGCGTACCGTCGCGGACAAGCGCGATCAGGGTACCGAAGATCGGCCGCCCGCTGATGAAGGATTTCGTACCGTCAATCGGGTCGATCACCCAGACATATTCGGCCTCGGTATTCGTATTGCCGAATTCCTCGCCGATGATGCCGTCATTCGGTCGTGTCTCTGCGAGGATCGCGCGAATGGCCTGTTCGGCCTCGCGGTCGGCGGCGGTGACGGGCGATGCGTCCGCTTTACCGTCAACCTGGATGGGTTGGCGGAAATAGCTGCGGATCACCGGGCCGCTGGCATCGGCCAGCCGGCGGGCCAGTTCTATAAGGTCAACAGGACAGGCGTGAGTCATTGGGGCGGTCATGCGCGCAGTCTGGTGCAAATTGTGATCGTTTGAAAGGGGAGCCGGCCAATCCGGGCGAGGAGAATATGGGCGAGGAGATTAATGGACGACCTTGTAGCTGAATGCCGAGACCACGCGGTTTACGCGCAGGCCGTCATCCGACAGCGGCAACAGGATGCTGCGATACAGTACTTCCTGGCCCTTCTTGTTGAAGAACCGGCCGACATCGGCCATTGGTTTTTTGAGATCCACGGAAGCCCGGCAGAATGACAGGCCCATTTCGGTGGATGAGGGAAGCGTGTCGAGCACGGAAAGTCCGGTCGGATCGCGGCCGAGTGCGGCCTGTACGCGTGCGCCGGCTGCAACGACCCGGTCATCAAGCTCGCTGACGCCGACCTCTATAACGAGGGAATCTTCTGCGCCGAACGGGCAGTCTTCCATTTCCAGAACAGATGACAATGGCAGTTCGCCGTCATTTCGTACGCTTTCCCAGAATTTAAGAGCTTTACCTACTAGCCTGCTCTCTCCGTTGGGGCGGATGCGATCCGCCGCCTCGGAACTCGAACTCTGATAATTCAATGCAACCCCCCAAAAATACGCGTACTTACCTACTACCAATAAAGACTACTCTGTCTCCTTATTGGTTTACAAATAGTTAATTGACCCCTGTAAGGGCCGGTAAACTAGTGATCGCGGATTGTGCGCTGTTTTATTTGAGCGGCGCAGGGGTGTCGGCAAGGGTCCGAAGATAGGCGATAACATTTGCCCGGTCGCTGTCTTTGCGCAGGCCGGCGAATGTCATCTTGGTGCCTTTGGCGTAGTCCCGCGGTTTGAGCAGGAAAGCGTTCAGGTTTTCATATGTCCATGCCGTGTCGCCCATCGCTACGAGCGCTTTTGAATACTTGAAGCCGTCATGGGCGGCTTTCTTGGCGTTTATGACATTCCACAAATTCGGGCCGATACCGTTCTTGCCGCCTTTATCAACCGTATGGCAGGCCTTGCACTTGTTGAAGACGCGCTTGCCTTTATCCGCATCGGCCTTGCCGATCATCGCCGCGATATCGACGGGCGGGGCCGCGGCCGCGGCAGCGGTGGCTTGTTTGACCTCGGTGACAGCGGCGGCAACCGGTTTGGCAGCGGCTTCTACGGCTTTCATGGCCGCCTGCTTGGCGGCTTCAAGCGCCTGATTGACGGCGTCGATTTCGGCCTGTGTCGGCAGTGGTGCCGGCGTATCGGCCAGTGTCCGCAGGTAAGCGATCAGGTTTGCCCGGTCAGATGTCTTTTTCAGACCGGCGAAGGACATCTTGGTGCCCGGGATATAATCTTTCGGTTTTGCCATAAATGCGTTCAGGCTTTCGTATGTCCAGCTGCCCTCTTTTTCGAGCAGGGCTTTCGAATACTTGAATCCGTCATGCGAGCCACGCTTGGCGTTGACCGTGTTCCACAGCTTCGGGCCGATCTTGTTTTTGCCGTCCTTGGCGACGTCGTGGCAGGCGGCGCATTTTTTTGCGACCTTCATGCCCGCTTCTATGCTTGCGGATGCGAGCAGACCGGAAATCGGCGCCAACGGTTCTTTGATCTTCGGCTTGGGAGCGCTCGCCGTCATGGCTGCTTTCCCGTCACCGTGTCCGTCGCCATGGCCACCGCCATGTCCGCCGCCGGTGGTTACGAGATTGTCGCCGATCTTGCCAATAACAACCAGAGCAAGCACTGCGACCAGAAGTGCACCGACGATCTTGTTAAGCTCGAATGACGACATGCCAGAATTCCGTTGGAGTGTGAAAAGTTAATGCCGGTCCGACCGGCAGCATAAATTAACCGTTACGTGCGGGTCTGTCTAATATCCCCGCCTGAAATGTCACGGATACGGCATTCCCGCGCGTGTTCAAGGGGTATAATGTCGCACCCGAATGACTTCCTGCTTGGTAAAGCACAACTTTCATCAAGAGAATGCACCGAAACCGATGTCCAGATCGTTAAATCCCGTCGTTATTGTTCCAGCACGTCTGGCCGCCACCCGTTTTCCTGACAAGCCGCTTGCAGATATTCATGGGGTGCCGATGATCGTGCAGGTGCTGCGCCGTGCGCTGGAGGCCGATATCGGTCCTGTCCTTGTCGCCTGCGGTGATGGGGCCATTGCCGATGCGGTCGAAGCCGACGGCGGGCAGGCTGTGATGACCGACCCCGACCATCCCAGCGGCTCCGACCGGGTGCATGAAGCGCTGGGTTTGTTCGACCCTGACAGGCGATACGATACGGTGGTCAATATTCAGGGTGATCTGCCGACCATTGATCCCGGCGTCATCGCGGCCGTGCTGGATCCGTTCGACACCGCCGATGTCGATATTACGACCCTGGCGGTCGAAATCAGCGAGAACCGCGAACGCACCGATCCCAATGTGGTCAAGGCGGTGATCGCCCTGTCCGGGGAAAATACCCGGATCGGGCGGGCGCTTTATTTCAGCCGGGCGACTGTGCCGGCGGCGGCAGCCGGGCCGCATTATCATCATATCGGGTTATACGGATTCCGGCGCGATGCGCTCGATCGTTTCGTCGCGTTGCCGCCGGGGCGGCTGGAAGTGCTGGAACGGCTCGAACAGCTGCGCGCGCTTGAAGCCGGCATGCGTATAGATGTCGCGCTCGTTGACACTGTTCCGCTCGGTGTCGATACTCCCGCCGATCTGGACCGGGCGCGGGCAATGCTGGCGTCCGGTTCGTCCTGACTCAGGGTTTAGCAATTATGGCCGCCAGTAAAAAAAATACGCGCGCGACCCGCGCCGCGCCATCCCGGACGATAGCGTTCCAGGGCCGTCCGGGCGCCTATTCGCATCTTGCCTGCAGGAAGTATTTCCCGGACATGACGCCGCTGCCGACGGCGGCTTTCGAGGATACGTTTGACGCGGTCACGAGCGGCAGGGCGAAGTTTGCGATGATCCCGATCGAAAATTCTGTTGCCGGGCGCGTTGCCGATATTCACCGGATCATGCCGGATTCAGGCCTGAATATCGTCGGCGAGCGCTTTTTCCGGGTGAACCATCATCTGTTGGCGCCAAAAGGGGCGACGCTCAAATCCATCAAGAGGGTCCATAGCCACGTTCAGGCGCTTGGCCAGTGCAGCCATTTTCTGCGTAAAAACGGGTTGGAACCGGTTGTCCATGCCGATACTGCCGGCGCTGCCGCCGATATCGCCGCATCGGGAGACCCGACAGAGGCGGCGATTGCGTCTGAATTGGCATGTGAGGTCTATGGTCTGAAATCGATCCGGGCCGGCATCGAGGATGCCGAGCACAACACCACGCGCTTCGTTGTCCTGTCCAAAAAGCCAATGCGGGTCAAACGGGGGGAGGGCCCGATCGTTACCAGTTTCGTCTTTCAGGTGCGCAATGTGCCGGCCGCGCTCTACAAGGCGATGGGCGGGTTCGCGACCAATGGGATTAATATGACCAAGCTTGAAAGCTATATGGTCGATGGCGATTTCGTTGCCACCCAGTTCTATGCCGATGTGGAGGGCGACCCGCGCGATACCAGCCTGAAGCTGGCACTCGAAGAACTCGGCTTTTTCACCCATAAAGTGACGATTTTGGGCACCTATCCGGCCGATCCGTTCCGATTTCGGGGCTGAACCGGGGGTTATTGCTGATAACTGATGCTTTGAGCGTCAATTTGGGGCTTGGCGGGGGATTTCGGTGCCGTTATCCTTCGCCAAAGCCCGAACGGGCGTCAATACGCATTGTCGCGGTTGTTTTGTAGAGAAACTGGGGGCGGTAGGATGGGTGCGAAGCGGTTTGTTTCGGTTGTCTGTGGATTGATGATGGGGGCCATGGCGCTTCCGGCAAGCGCGACAATTATCGGTGGTGCGGTCACGGGCGGCACGGCCCTGACGGCCGGCGGGGTTTTCCAGAAACTTGTTGTCCCGTTTACGTCGAGCCCGACAAATAACACTATCGGTGATGATAACCAGCAATCGCCCAACCTGTTCGGTTTCGACGAAGAACAGAACATCATTATCACCTCGACCATCCAGGTGAATATCGGCACCAACCCGGTCGCCGGTGACGTGGTCGCCAGTCATTATATCGGCTTTGACCCCGCGTCGGGGCTGGGCCAGGTCGGCTATATCGATTTCGATGCGGACATTTACGGTGTCGCGACCGATCGGACCAAACTCAATGACAGCGATTTTCTCGCCAATACCGGGGTGACCTATCTGAGCGACAGTCTGCGGGGGCTGGAAGGTGGCGATTCGGTGATGATCGATCCGACAAATTCCAGGCGACTGCTCGTTAACTGGTTTGCAAATTCTCCGGGCGATTACGTCCGGGTGTTTACCCAGTTTTCGGCCGCTGCCGTCCCGGCCCCCCCCGGTTGCGGGATTTCTTTTGCTTGGGATCGGGCTTCTGGCCGCGCGCCGTCGTGTGTCGCGTCGGGTGCGCTGACCGAAATACGCTTCAGCCCCGGCGAATCCATTCGTCGATCAGCCGCCGGGCAATTGAATCCGACCTTGGGCGCTGGGCAATGCCGGCGCCGCCATCGGCCAGGTCCTGGCGGGTAAACCACTGCAGGTCTTCGAGTTCTTCGTCCCACGGGGTTAATTCTTCGGTCACCGCCTCGGCGAAAAACCCGAGCATCAGCGATGACGGGAACGGCCAGGGTTGCGAAGAGTGATACCGGATATTGGTGATCTCGACGCCGGATTCTTCCATCACTTCGCGGGCAACTGCCTGTTCGAGGCTTTCGCCGGGCTCGACGAAACCGGCAAGGGTTGAATACATGCCCGGCATCCATTCGGCTTTGCGTCCCAGCAGGGCCCGGTCGCCTTTTTCCACCAGCATGATGACGGCGGGATCGGTGCGCGGGAAATGGCCTGCGCCGCAATCCGGGTTCAGGCATTTCCGCAGATGGCCCGCGTCTTGGCTTTCGGTCGGGCTGCCGCAGACGCCGCAGAAAAGATGACGCGAATGCCAGTGCATGATCCCCTTGGCATAGGCGAGGATAGATGCCTCGGTCCGGTCGAGCACCGCGCCTACCGAGCGCAGGTCGACGAATTCGCCGTCGGCCCGCAACTCACTGACCTCGTGTTCTTCGAGGGGGGAGATATCGATGGCGAAATGGGCGACGTCGTTGCGCACACCCAGCATGACGGTCGTCGTCGCGATCTCCATCAGCGCCCGTGTCTCGGCGGTCGACATCATGATTCCACGCGGCTCGGCACCCTGTTCGATCAGGCTGCGTGAGCGCCAGACCGGGATAACCATCGTGTGTTCGGCGGCATACTGGGCGGTAACCCAGGCTTCGTCCCGCCGGTTTTGGGCGACCCGGTCGAGAACTTCATCGGCATAGTGATTCTGAGAATTCATAAACGTATAAGTCGCATAGAAGCGCAAAAGGCGCAATTCCGGAGCGCCTGCCCGGTTTTCCGCCGATTTTCTCAATCGATTCGTCTGCCCGAACGGGCAGACTCCGGTTGGTCCCCGCGCTGGACCTGATATACTGCCCCCGGGAGGCTGGCGGCGGACGGATTGCTCGCCAACCCGGTCAGGTCCGGAAGGAAGCAGCCGTAACGAGATTTACCCGGGTCGCCTCACCAGTCTCCCAACCTGCTGAACGATCGCCGCCTCCCGCAGGATAAAGGTATTGGCCCGCCCGGAAATTTAACCGGGCCTGTAACCGGAGAGAATTAAAGCCTGTTATGGCCGAAGCCCCAGACACCCCAGACACCCCAGATACCCCGGATACTGTCGACACAGCAGACACACAGCCCTATCGCGTTCTCGCCCGCAAATACCGGCCGAGCGATTTTTCGTCGCTTATCGGCCAGGAAGCGATGGTGCAGACGCTGTCCAATGCGATTGCATCAGGCAGGCTCGCGCATGCGTTTATCCTGACCGGCGTTCGCGGTGTCGGTAAAACCTCGACCGCGCGTATCATCGCCCGCGCGCTGAACTGCACCGGCACGGATGGCAATGGCGAGCCGACGGCCAATCCCTGCGGTACCTGCGAGAACTGTGTCGCGATCGCCGAAGACCGTCATGTCGACGTGATGGAGATGGATGCCGCGAGCCGCACCGGCGTCGACGATATCCGCGAACTGATCGATGGCGTTCTCTACCGCCCTGTATCGGCGCGCTACAAGATCTACATCATCGATGAAGTGCACATGCTGTCGCGCAATGCGTTCAATGCGCTGCTCAAGACGTTGGAAGAACCGCCGGAACATGTGAAGTTCATTTTCGCGACCACGGAGATCCGCCGGGTCCCCGTGACCGTGCTGTCGCGGTGCCAGCGGTTCGACCTGCGCCGGGTCAAGTTCGACGTGCTGGTCAACCACTTCGCCCGCATCGCCGAAACCGAGGGGGCGACGATCTCCCGCGGCGCCATCGGGCTGATTGCGCGCGCGGCTGACGGGTCGGTGCGTGACGGTCTGTCGCTGCTCGACCAGGCGATCGCCCATAGTGGGCCCGAGACCGAAATAAACGAAGACATTGTCCGCGATATGCTGGGCGTTGCCGAACGGGTGCAGGTGTTCGATCTGTTCGAACAGCTGATGGCCGGGGATATCGCCGCCGCGCTGACGCGTTTCGATTCGATGTATCACGCGGGCGCCGACCCGGTGACCATCCTGCAGGACCTGGCCGAGCTGACCCATTGGCTGACCCGGCTCAAGGCCGCGCCCGAAACGGCGGAGGCCACGCCGACATCCGATCTCGATCTTGATCGTGGGCGTGATGTGTCGGGCCGACTGGCCATGTCGTCCCTTGCGCGGACCTGGCAGATGCTGCTCAAGGGCCTGTCGGAAGTCCGGTCAGCGCCGTCTGCCGCACAGGCGGCGGAGATGGTGCTGGTGCGTATCGCTTATACGGCTGAACTGCCCTCACCGGCGGAAGCCATCGCGGTGCTCGACAAGGCGGCACCCACGGACGCTCCTGCTGCCACGCCGCCGCAGCCTGCCGCTCCCGCTGTTGCGTCACCCGAGGTCGCGACCGCGGCACCGTCTGCAGATGCGGTCGGACAAGCTGCACCCGCCATGCCGGAGACCGCGGAGATGGCGGACGGGCCGACCGCAATGTTACCCGCCGCCCAGCCTGTTTCCAGAAGCCCCGCGCCCGAACAGGGACCGGCACAGGAAGTATCTCATTCCACCCGTGAAAGCGGATCGGCTGCGCTGGCGCTCCAGCCCGTCACGGATGACGCGTTCGACGATACCGGCGATGGGGCAGGCATACCGCGCACGTTCGGAGACATGATCGCCATGTTCGCCGCCAATGGCGAGCCGCTTCTGCATGCCTATCTGGTCAATAATGTCCATCTCGTGAAATACGAAATCGGCAAGATTTCGCTTCGTGTATCCGAGGATGGCCCGCGTGATCTTGCGAAGGACCTGAGCCGGTGTCTGAATGACTGGACCGGGCGCGCCTGGTTTATCGAGGCCAGCCAGGAAGAGGGCGCGCCGACCCTGCAGCAGCAGCGCGACGCCGAAGTGGCGGCCCGTTATGCCGAAGCCGTTGCCCATCCACTGGTGCAGATGGCGCTCGAAGCGTTCCCGGGCTCAAAAGTGGCAGAGGTCCGCAGCGTTGCTGACCGAGAGGCGGCAGATGATGCCGGTTCACTGCCCGCCGATCCGGCCATGCCGGTTGTTCCCGACGACCTGGGCTTTGATCCCGAATATTTCGATCCGGACGATTTCGATCCCGATCGGTTTGACCCCGACAATACCGACGAGGATTACATATGAAGAATATCGGCAACCTGATGAAACAGGCACAGGAAATGC
>CAJQLI010000234.1 GCA_905479125.1 uncultured Alphaproteobacteria bacterium
CCGAATGGTTCAACACGACAAAGCAGGCTCAGATCGTCATCGATCAGTGGCTCAGACAGTACAATCACATCCGCCCACACCAGGCCCTCAACATGCGACCGCCAGTGCCGGAAACTCTAATCAGGAATGGCACAGAACTTGGGGGCTAGACACCCGGATATTTCCGCTCCGGTTTACAATACTCGCCAAAATCGATCGACTTCTGGCGCTTCCATTCCCTGGCGGCGCCCGGTTTTTCGCGGGACGCGTGGTTTTTGCCGGGACACTGAAATAGGACACGTTTTCAATTTGGGTGGATGTGAGATAGATAGACACTTGCGATTTGCAAAACTGCCAATACTGCCTCACATCCAATCCGCTTCCGGACAAATTCTATGAGCCCTACATTCCATCTGATTGCCGCTGCACGTCCCAATTTCATGAAGATTGCGCCGGTATATCATGCGATGAACGCCGCAGATTGGTGTGAGCCGGTGATTGTACATACCGGCCAACACTACGATGCGAATATGTCGGACAGCTTTTTCGAAGATCTTGGACTGCCGACGCCCGACTACAATCTAGAAGTCGGCAGCGGCAGCCACGCGGAACAGACGGGTGCGGTAATGGTCGCCTATGAAAAAATAATCATGGAGACACCGCCCGACGCGACCATCGTTGTCGGCGATGTCAATTCGACGATTGCCTGTACTCTGGCGGCAAAAAAACTTTGCCTCAAGGTCGCCCATCTCGAAGCCGGCCTACGCAGCAAGGACTGGGATATGCCGGAGGAAATCAACCGCATCGTCACGGATTCGATTTCAGACGTTTTGTGGACCCCATCACCGGATGGCGACCAGAACCTTTTGAAAGAAGGTGTCGCGCCCGAGCGGATTACCCGGGTCGGCAACGTGATGCTGGATTCCTACGAACTGATGCGTCCGCGAATCGAAGCCGAAAGCCCGAGAGAACATTTTGGCCTCGATGCAAAAGGCTATGGCATCGTCACCCTACACAGGCCGAGTAACGTCGACCGCAAGGAAACACTGGCACCACTGGTAAAGGCCTTGAAGTCGGCCGCGGCGCGGATACCAATAGTGTGTCCATTACACCCGCGCACCCGGAAGAGCCTCGAAACCCATGGCCTGCTTGACGATTTTTTGTCAGCGGAGGGTGTTCATGTCAGCGAACCGATCAATTACATACGGTTCATGGGCCTTGTCCGTGAAGCGGCTTTGGTCATAACCGATTCAGGCGGAATTCAGGAAGAAACGACCTATCTGAATATTCCGTGCATTACCCTGCGGGAGAACACCGAACGCCCGATCACGATTACCGAGGGTACCAACAAGCTGGCAAGAATTCCCGATCTACCGGACTACGTGGGAGATATCCTGAATGGCCGATGGCCGGCGGGACGCAAGCCAGAACTATGGGATGGGAAAACGGCAGACCGCATCATATCAGACCTGGCCAGACGATTCGGGTGAAGACCGAACCTGTCGTCGATCAGCAGGGCTCTTCTCCGCAATCGGTCACAAGACCCGGTGTGGAAGCGGAGACCCATGGCGGCGCATCGGGCTATCTGATCAAGCGAAAATAGGTCGGTCCTCCCCTAGGACAAACCGTTATATTCCTTGAACCATTCGACGAATTTGGGAACACCGATATCGATGGATGTCATCGGCTCGAACCCGAGATCACGACGGATTGCCTCAATATCGGCGAAACTTTCCTTCACATCCCCCATCTGCATGGGCTTCATGATGGTTTCGGCCTTTTTGCCCAGACAGTCTTCCAGAACGCTGATCATGCGCATCAACGGTTCGGATTGATGATTTCCGATATTATAGACACGGTGCGCCGGTCCCGGATCGGTGTCCGGCGCGTTGTCGTGAGCCGCGACGACCCCGGTAACGATGTCGTCCACGTATGTGAAATCACGTTTCATATCACCATGATTGAACACTTCGATCGGACGGCCATTCGTGATCGCATCGGCGAAAATATAGAGAGCCATATCGGGACGACCCCATGGGCCATACACGGTGAAAAACCGGAGCCCGGTCTGCGGCAGACCATAAAGATGGGCGTAGGAATAGCTCATATGCTCGTTCGCGCGCTTGGTCGCCGCATAAAGCGAGACCGGCGAATCAACCCTGTCTTCGATGGCAAAGGGTAGTTTGGTATTGCCGCCATAGACCGAGCTTGAACTGGCATAGACCAGATGATGGAAATTCGGCTGATGCCGGCATAGCTCCAGGATCGTCATGTGTGCGACCAGATTGGCATCGACATAATCGAACGGGTGTTCGATTGAATGACGCACACCGGCCTGGGCGGCGAGATGGATGGTACGCGTCACACCCTCGATCGCCCGACGGGTGTCGTCATAGGCCGCCCTGTCGGAAAGATCGAGCTTATGGAAGGTAAAACCCTTGTAAGCCTTGAGACGCTCGAGGCGAGCATTCTTAAGCGCCACGCTGTAATAATCGTTGACGATATCTATCCCGACAACCTCGTCGCCCCGATCAAGCAGCCTTGTTGCTGTATGATAGCCAATAAAACCGGCAGCACCGGTGACAAGCGTTTTCATGAATTGTGTGTCCAAATATAGGAAGATATCGGCTCTTGAACCTGCTTTGTTTTTAACACATTTTTTCCTAAATCGTGTACCGTAAGTGAAAAAATCAAAGTTCCAAGTTAGCTCATTTGTCGAGAGATTAGCATGTGATTTTCTGCGTGAAGCCGGTCAAAACCGCGGCAACATGCATGATACTGTGCTTACTTTTAGGCGCTCTCAATGAAGCGACCGCCCAACGCCGGAAAACCGATTCATACAGTAAAGTGCCGGTTGCCATAAAGCCGATCTAAAATCCTCACACCAAAAGCTACTTTGAACTCCGGGTCGACCTGCCAAAACCGCCACAATGGCGGAATGCCGTCCGCTATGCGCGCACCA
>CAJQLI010000235.1 GCA_905479125.1 uncultured Alphaproteobacteria bacterium
ATCAGAGGGCGTGAACGGCTGACCGACGGTCATGAACATGCCGGCCAGAATCGTTATTGCAAACAGGAAGTTCGCTAACGGTCCCGCAAAGACCACGAACGCACGCTGACCTAACGACTTTGAATCAAACGCATCAGGTGCACCGGTCGCGATCCCGCTTTCGTCTGCGCTCGCCGCAGCGACGGGGTCGTCATTCTCATTATCGGTTGGCGCATCCCTGTGGGTCTGCATTTCGCCGAACATTTTGACGTACCCGCCAAAAGGAATTGCGCTCAGTTTCCAGCGAGTACCGACCTTGTCCGTCCAGCCGAAGAGTTCACGCCCGAAACCGACCGAGAAAACCTCAACCCGAATGCCGCACTTACGCGCAGCGAGGTAGTGCCCCATCTCATGCACGAAAACGAGCACGGTCAACACCACCAAAAAGGGGATCACGTAATTCCAGATCATTGCTAATAATTCGAGCATCAAATCACAATATCTATTGTTTCGGTCCTAACCGTTTCACTATCAGACCCGAACACGCGTATCGGACATGATCTCTTCCGTCACTTGCCGCGCAGCCGCATCGACCGAAAGAACGTCGTCGACAGAACCGATCGCTCCCACTGGCATCTTGTCGAGGGTTTCCGCAACCACCCTCGGAATATCCAGAAAACCAAGATTGCCAGCGAGAAAACCTGCCACAGCGACTTCGTTCGACGCATTCAGAATAGTAGGGGCTGAGCCGCCGGTTTTCAAGGCTTCACGTGCCAGGCTTAACGCCGGAAACCTTTCAGAATCAGGGGCTTCAAAGGTCAAAGTTGCTATTTCACCCAAATCGAGACGAGCGCTTGGAGCGGTCATCCGGTGCGGCCAGGCAAGGGTATAGGAAATTGGCGTCCGCATGTCCGGCGTACCAAGCTGTGCAAGAACAGATCCGTCAATATACGAGACCATGCTGTGAATAATCGATTGTGGATGAACCAGAATATCGATCCGGTCCTCAGGGATACCGAAAAGGTAATAAGCTTCGATCAATTCGAGGCCCTTATTCATCATCGTCGCCGAATCGACAGAAATCTTGGCGCCCATATCCCAGTTGGGATGTGCGACGGCCTGCGCGGGCGTAACTTTGCGCATATCTTCCAGGCTGGTTGACCGAAAAGGTCCGCCGGATGCGGTCAGAATGATCTTTTCAATAGACTCCCGGCGGTCGAAGTCGAACACCTGGAAAATCGCATTATGTTCGGAATCGACAGGCAGCAGAGTGGCGCCACTCTTGGCAATTTCGTCAAGCATCAGGTCGCCGGCGCAAACGAGGCATTCCTTGTTCGCAAAGGCCACAACGCCCCCTGCCCTGACCGCCTGCAAGGTCGGTTCCAACCCTGCTGCGCCAACGATACCGGCCATGACCCAATCCGCTTCCCGGGCAGCCGCTTCAATCACAGCCTCAGGCCCGGCAGCGATCTCCGCCGAGGTACCGGACATTGTGGTTTTCAAGGCATCGTAATAGTCCGGGTCCGCGATGGCGACAAACCGGGCATTGAAACGCCTCGCCTGCTCGGCCAGCGCATCCACGTTTCGATTTGCCGTGAGGGCTTCGACCACATAGGACTCCGGATCACGCGCGATCAGGTCAATCGTGCTGCACCCGATCGAACCCGTTGATCCCAGAATTGTTACCCGTCTCGGAACATCCGTACGAGCCGGTATTACGTCCGACATTAAATCCACCCTTTGGACGTTAACATTAGCACGAAAGCGACCGCCGGCCCCGTCAATAACATGCCGTCCAACCGGTCCAAAACACCGCCATGTCCCGGTATCAGACCGCTGGCATCCTTAACGTCGAAACGCCGTTTTACCGCCGAAACCGAGAGGTCACCAAGTTGTGCAAGCACTGCAATTCCTACCGCTGCGGCGATTGCCGGCCCTGCGGCGTATCCTCCGAACCCGGACGCCGCCGCCGCGCTCCAGAGGCCCGCGAGGAACATACCGCCCCCCAGCCCTGCCCAGGTCTTGTTCGGGCTGATTCGCGGCGCGAGCTTTGGCCCACCGATCAACTTCCCGAAAAAATAACCGCCTGCATCGGTTAGCCACACGGCAACCACCAGCCAAATTACCAGCATTAACCCGGCATCAGGTATTGCCCGCAACCAGATAAACGACAAGCAAAACAGACTGATCATCAGCGTACCCATCGCCAGTCGCCGGGGGCTTTCTTGGCCGCCAACAGTCGATATGACCGCAACAATCCCCGCGACAAACACGACTGCAATCAATGACAGGCCCGGGCTGCCGCCAAACATGGCGCCAAGACCGGCCGCCAATCCGATCGCCATCATCCAGCCATGGATATTGAACTTGCCGTCACTGCACATCGTTGCCCATTCCCAGACCATTATCGCACCTGCAAGAACGATGAGGATATCGAACCAGGGCGAGCCGAAATAAATACCGGCAAAGACAGGGGGCGCGAGGACGGCGGCAGATTTAAGCCGCAGGCCGAGATTCCGGAAACCACGATTACCGGTTATGCGCTCAGGCGGTAGTCGCGCCATAGCGCCTTTCGCGGCGACTGAATTCTTCGATAGAATCCTCGAGTTTTTCGCGCGAAAAGTCCGGCCAGAGGACATCGGTAAAGACAAACTCGGCATAGGCCGACTGCCACAGAAGAAAATTGCTGATGCGCTGTTCGCCGCTGGTGCGGACGATCAGGTCCGGGTCGGGCATATCGGCCGTATACAGCCGTCCCTCAAGCGCATTTTCATCAATAGCATCCGCGCTGATTTCGCCCGCAGCGACGTCTTCGACCAGTTGCCGGACCGCCGCGGTGATTTCCTGCCGGCTGCCATAGCTGAGCGCAATAACCAGATCGAGCTTGGTATTCGCCCTGGTCTTTTGCTCCGACATCTCGATCAGCGAGATGATATCTGCCGCCAGCATCGAACGGTCCCCGATAAAGCGGATCCGAACGCCTTCACGATGAAGTTCGGAAATTTCCTTACGCAGATAAAGCCGCAGAAGCCCCATGAGATCCGCGATTTCCTTAGCCGGGCGTTTCCAGTTTTCAAGTGAGAAACCATAAAGCGTGAGGTACTGAATCCCCAGGTCGCTCGCCGCTTTGACGGTACGACGCACGGCTTCCGCCCCCTGCGCATGCCCGGCAGCGCGCGGCAGGCCTTTGGCCTTTGCCCATCTCCCGTTGCCATCCATGATGATGGCGACGTGAACAGGGATGCCGTTTGATTCCGGCTGGGTGGGGACTGGTTTCATACAACTACACCTGAAGGATTTCGGTTTCCTTCGAAGCAACGGATTCATCGATTGTCTTGATCGAACTATCCGTCAGCTTCTGGATTTCATCCGTCCAGGCACGCTGTTCGTCCTGGGAGATTTCACCGTCTTTTTCCATTTTCTTGAGCATATCAATGCCATCGCGGCGGACGTTTCGCACTGCAATCCGCGCCTGTTCGGCATACTTGCCGGCAATCTTGGTCATTTCGATGCGCCGGTCTTCCGAAAGCTGGGGCACCGGCACGCGGACAACGTTACCTTCGGTCTGCGGGTTCAGACCGAGATTTGAATCCCGGATGGCTTTTTCGACCGAACTGATCAGCGAATTATCCCAGACCTGGACCGCCAGCATGCGCCCGTCAGGGGCACTGATCGTACCAACCTGGTTCATCGGCATCGGCGAGCCATAAGCATCGACCGTAATCGGTTCCAGCAGCGCCGGAGAGGCGCGGCCGGTCCGCAGACCGCCAAATTCATCACGGAGCACTTCGATAGCGCCGTTCATCCGTCGCTTCAGATCGTCAATATCAGGGTCGGCCATCGTCTAAAATCCTTCTCACTCGACCTTCATCGCTTATGATTCACCGCTAATGATCGTGAAGGTGCCTTCGCCGCGAACGACCGCCGCAAACGCGTTGGGATTGTGTATCGAAAAGACCAGAATCGGTATGTTATTTTCGCGCGCGAGAGAGATTGCCGAGGCATCCATGACCCGCAGGTCCCGCGACAATACATCCATGTAGGTCAGGGTGTCGTAACGTTCGGCATCCGCGACCTTGTGCGGGTCCGCAGAATAAACGCCGTCGACCTGAGTGCCCTTGAAAATCGCATCACAATTCATTTCGGTCGCGCGCAGGGCGGCCGCCGTATCCGTCGTGAAATAAGGGTTCCCGGTACCCGCCGCAAAAATCACGACACGGCCCTTTTCCATGTGCCGGATCGCCCGGCGGCGGATAAACGGCTCACATATCGTCGACATTGGAATGGCGGACTGCACCCGCGTCGGCACGCCGATATCTTCCAGCGCGCCCTGCATGGCCAGTGCGTTCATCACGGTGGCAAGCATGCCCATGTAATCCGCGGTGCCGCGTTCCAGTCCCGCTGCCGCACCGGAAATGCCGCGAAAGATATTACCGCCGCCGATCACGAGGCATACTTCGGCCCCGAGGTCGGTTACCGACTTGATTTCATTGGCAATGCGGTTGGCTGTGACGGGGTCGATGCCATATGCGCCCTCCCCCATCAGGGCCTCTCCCGAGACCTTCAGCAGGACACGTTTGAAGCGAAGTTGGGCGCTGTCATCCGGCATGAGTCTACCCCCTGCTCAGCCGCCCGCCGTTGCGGCGACCTCCGCTGCGAAGTCAGATTCTTCCTTCTCGATACCTTCACCGAGCTGGAAGCGGGCAAAACCCGTGATCTTGATCGGCGCACCGGCATCACCCGCCGCCGCTTCGACCGCCTTCGAAATCTTGGACTCGCCGTCAATGACGAAAGTCTGATCCATCAGGCAGACTTCCTCATAATACTTGCGCAGACGGCCATCGACCATCTTCTGGACGATTTCTTCCGGCTTGCCCGATTCCCGGGCCTGGTCGGCGAGAACTTCACGTTCGCGGTCAACGGCCTCGGTATCGACTTCGTCCTGCGACACCCAGAGCGGGTTTGCGGCGGCGATATGCATGGCAAGCTGCTTGCCGAACTCTTCGAGCTTGCCGGCATCACCGGCAGATTCCAGCCCGATCAGCACACCGATCTTGCCCTGGTTCGGCGCAACCGCACCGTGGACGTAGCTTGAAACAACGCCTTCAGAGACAGTGATCCCGGCCGAGCGGCGGAAGGACAGGTTTTCACCGATCGTCCCGACCATTTCAGTCACCGTATCGATGATCGACTTGCGGCCATCCATCATTGCGGCGCCGGCCTTGTCGAAATCGCCGTCCTGGGTCAGGGCGGTCGCCGCAACGCTGCCGACGAAAGCCTGGAATTCAGGGTTACGCGCAACGAAGTCGGTTTCCGAATTAAGCTCGATAACCGCACCCTTCGTGCCCTCGGTCACCACGGACACAAGACCTTCAGCCGCGACACGGCCGGACTTCTTCGCCGCGGCCGCGAGGCCCTTCTTTCGAAGCCAGTCAACGGCTTCATCCATGTTGCCGCCGGTT
>CAJQLI010000236.1 GCA_905479125.1 uncultured Alphaproteobacteria bacterium
TTACTCTTGCCCTTGCCGGTATTGCACCAGGGATTACCCTTGGATTTGCTGTTGCACGAGGGGCGTACCTGCGCATTGGCTGACCGGTCAAGGTGAACAACTGGCGGTGTAGCGTAAACAGCAACAGCAGTAAGCCCGAGTTTCGCAAGCGCAACCCGGCGTTTCATCGACTTATCTGCCCGGCTCTCCACCGGATTGTCATCACGCATATTCAAACACTCATCCAACACACTAATCTTAGAACAACTTCCTATATTAATTATTTACATAGGACCTTGTTCTGAAAATTGTAGCCTCTGCTCAAAAAGGTACATTCAGCGCGCAAAAACCTGCGGGTAGAGGGCCAAATGCCCTAGAGGGACTGAGCAGCTTCCAGCTCCGCGATACGCGCCTGCAGCGGTGCAACGACGCTCTCCAGGTCCTCTGCCGTAAACCGGGGGGTAATGTGTTGCGGGCAATTCCAGTCAAACGCCGCCACTTCAATCAGGAAGGTCCGCTCGATCTTCGGTATAGCCGTCGAGCGCAAATCTCTCCAATATTGCAGGGTCATCGCTGGTATTTACCCGGCCAAGCATCTTAAGTCGGGTCCGGTTCGGATAATCCATAAAGAACAGCGATACACGATCATCGACCTGCAAATTGCCCGTACTGACAAATTGCCGGTTTCCGCTGAAATCGGGAAACCCGAGCGTCTTGGAATCTATTACGCTGACAAACCCCGCCGGCCCGCCCCGATGCTGAACATAGGGCCACCCCGTTTCACCGACCGTCGCCATGTAAAAACTGTCACGCATCCCGATAAAAGCAGACTCCCGGTCGGTCAGGATATTATTGCTATCCGCGCCGGCTTCCATACGGGCGTACGATTTCCTTGAGCCATCAGCTTCCTGCAACTGCCTGACCGTATCAGTGAAAGCGATTTCCGCTAATTTGTGTCCCATTGTTCCAGTCCCTCGATTGTTATTGCGGTTTTCATACCCGCAAGCAGCAATCTATTTATTCCAATAGTTATTAGAATAATGTATTTATCCAGCCTATTATTTCATATTGTGAAATAATAGGCTGGATAAAAATAATGGACCGTTTGAGAGCGCTGGAAATATTTATCAAAGTCGCAGAGACAGGCGGTTTTGCGGCAGCAGCGCGCGCACTTTCGATGTCCCCGCCATCAGTGACCCGGATCGTTTCAGGATTGGAGCAACACCTGGGAACCGCCCTTTTCGTGCGCACCACCCGTTCAGTCGGATTGACCGAAGCGGGCACCCGGTTTTTGCAGGACGCCACCCGCATCATCGCCGAACTTGCAGAAGCAGAAGATGCGGCTGTCGGTGCTCACATCATCCCTCGCGGAGAATTGCGGATCACGGCGCCGGTACTTTTTGGCGGAATGTTCGTGACTCCGATTCTCGGCGAGTTCCTCCAGGACCATGAGCATGTCACGGCGGAAGCCGTCTATGTCGACCGAATCGTGAACATGATCGATGAAGGCCATGATGTTGCGATACGGATCGGGCAACTCGCGGATTCCTCGCTGATGGCCACGCGGGTCGGCACCATACGGATGATGGTATTTGCCGCGCCGGAATATCTCGCCCGTGCAGGGACACCATCACACCCAGACGAACTGGCGGGGCATAATCTTATACTGCCGATTCCTGTCGGTAGTTCCCAGAACTGGAATTTCCAGGAAGACGGCAAGCCGTTCTCGGTACGCCCCACCGCGCGGATGAAGATCAATACGAATGATGCAATCCGCGACCAGGTAGCACGCGGTTGGGGCATTTCGCGGCTCAGATCATATCAGATCGCGCCATTGCTGGCCGACGGCACGCTTGTTCCCATCCTCGAACAATTCGAGCCGCCGCCCCAGCCAATACACATAATCCATCAGGAAGGACGGCTGGCTTCGGCCAAGGTGCGTTCGTTCGTCGACTTTATCGTCGACCGCCTTCGCGCCACACCAGCCGTCAACCAGTGACTCGCCAATCTCTCCTCGGATGCCATTCTCGGGCAGCATCGTGTGCCAGCCTGGTCCCGTGGAAAAATCAATGTCTAACGTCGATGTCTATGGCGCAGGCTTGCGCAGGCCCTTCGCTTCAAGCCGCGGCAAGACCTCTTCGACGATGATCGGCAGATCGTTCAGGTAATTTGGCAATCCCATCGCGACGGCATCACAGCCGGCTTCGGAGAGCTGCGCCAGTTGCTCCGCCACGCTGTCCGGATCTCCAACCACGGGCGTTGCGCCATTGGCTGTCGCTGCGCGCAAATGGAACCGCTGGCGGTCTTGTTCCGATATTGCATCGGTATCTATCCCCCGTTCGACCATCATGATCCGGCACGCCTCGGTATCAGCATGCTCGACGGCGTAATAATGATGATATTCTTCCGCTTCTTTCTGTGTCGGCCGGCAGACGACACCGATATTCGTGAACAGTCCGATATCTTTTCCCGCATCCCTGCCCGCCTGGCGTAACGACTTACTGTCTTCGCGGAACTTGTCGAAATCGTAGAACGTATGAAAAAGCATATCGGCGTTTTGAACGGCGAATTCACGCCCCCGCCCCGACGTGCCGGCGCATACCACCATCGGGCGCTGGTCGCTGACCGGCTTCGGATTCAGGACCGTACCTTTTGTCTGGAAAAACTCTCCGTCGAAATCGAACGGCTCTTTTTCCGTCCAGATGCGGGTAACCAGATCAATCCATTCCTGGCCCAGGTCGTAACGCCGTTCGTGCTCACCAAGGTCGACGCCGAGCATGTCGAATTCTTTCTGGTACCACCCGCAGACAATATTCAGTCCGAACCGGCCACCACCGATATGGTCTGCCGTTACCATCTGCTTTGCTGCAACCGCAGGGCTATGCGCGGTGACGTGGACCGTGCCGAACGCCATGATGTTTTTCGTTACGGCCAGCAGCCCCGACGCCCAGGCAATGGTTTCGAAGTTCGATCCGTTATGGTTTGTCTCGCCGCCATAACCGATCCAGCGGCCGAGCGGCAGCATGAAATCGATACCAGCATCATCCGCCTGCACTGCAAGCTCCCGGCAGTTGTCCCAGGTTGCCTCCCAACGTTCGGGAAACGTCGAGCAGGCAAGACCACCGTCACAGTTCGCCCCGAATAATCCGACGGCCAGTTTATTGCGGGTGAATTTTCTGATTGCTGTCATCCGATCACTCTCCCCCGATAAGTGCGTTTCTTCAAGACCCGATATCACGGAATTGCGGGTCTTGTGCCAGACTTCTGACAAGGACATAATCAACGCACGACCCTTGGGGAGCTTCGCTAGGAAGCTGAGATGTCGACAGGCGTGGATTGTGCCAACGCGACGACCCTTAGAACCTGATCCGGGTTATGCCGGCGTAGGGAAACGGGAAGTCCGCGCAGAAATAACGGCGCAGGCAAAACACCCCCGCTTTAGCGCCAGTAATCCGGATCCCGTAGATTGCATAGGGATATCTGACGCGTGACACAGGACCACATCATCGAGATGCTGTTGGCATTCATTGCCGCAGACGACGATCAACCCGATACAAAGGCCCGGGCATCCGAAGATGCTTTCAACGAAGTTGCACTTCAGCTGTTCGCCTACCAATTCGAGAACAACAAGCCGTTCCGTCAGTTTTCTGTCCAGCGCGGGCGCACGCCGCGCACCGCCAGATCCTGGCGCGACATTCCGGCAGTTCCGATCAATGCCTTCAAGGAGCTAACGCTGAGTTGCTGTCCACCGGAAGACGCGGCCCGGGTATTCATGACAAGCGGGACAACCCTCGGCGGCGTGCGCGGCAAAAGCTATCACCCGACCCTGTCGGTTTATGACGCATCGATGACCCGCGGTTTCAAACAGTACTTCATGCCTGATCGCGACCGGATCGACATGGGTATTCTGTTTCCGACCGAAACCATCATGCCAAATTCTTCGCTCGCGCATTATCTGGCACTCGCCCTCGCCCATTTCGGCACGTCGGATAGCGGCTACATGATGCAGGATGACGGGATCGCCTACAATCGTCTCTTCGCAACCCTCGACCAGGCACAGATGTCGGGCACTCCCTATGCGATGCTCGGCGCTAGCTACAGTTTCGTCCCCCTGCTGGACGAGATGAAACGGAGAGGACTTAGCTTTGCGCTGCCCGAGGGCAGCCGTATGTTCGATACTGGCGGCTTCAAGGGGCAGTCGCGTGAACTCGGGCTCGATGAATTTTACGACCAACTGGCTGCAGGTTTCGGCGTGCCACGGGAAAAATGCATCAACATGTACGGCATGACGGAACTCAGCACTCAGTTTTATGACCGGGGAAACGCCATCTGCCCGTCAGTTAAATCGGGCCCGCACTGGATCCGCAGCCGCGTGATCAACCCGCTGACAGGTGAGGACGTTCCATTCGGTGAAACCGGCGTCCTTGTTCATTGTGACCTCGCCCATTTTAACATCGTGTCGACCATCCTGACGGAAGATGCCGGCGTCGAGACCGAAGACGGGTTCCGGCTCCTTGGGCGCGCGGACGGCGCGGAAGCAAAAGGATGCTCGATGGCAGTCGAGGAATTCCTGAAAGCCGCACAGGCATAAACTGGAGATGACCCGCACATGACAGAGCGCGCCGGCTATCTCCCGGGTCTGACAGATGACGAGGTCGACTGGCAAATTTTGCGCTTCGGCGGCGCAGATGCTCCGCTGGAAGTCGCCGTGCCGGTACTGACCGATGCCCAGATGCAGGCGATGGCCGAACGGGTCCGGGTCGCAAGCCGGGACCACCTCAAAACACTGACGATCTCGCAGATCATCGACATAATCGACCGCGCGGTTGCTCGCCTGCTCGACCGCAAAGATCCTTACCGGCGAAAAGCCGAAGAGATCCTGCCCATCGTCACTGGCTACGATGCAGAGATGATCCGATTGGGCCTGACCGGGTACCTGAAAACATTCCGCAAGCCCGAACTACAGAAATTCACGGTCGAGGATTTCGCCAACCCGTTGATCCTGGACGACTTTCAGCCAATGCCGAAAGGAGGTTTCGCCCGCGCCTTCGGCCCGGATATCCTGACCCACATCTGGGCCGGCAATGTGCCCGGCATACCGGTTTGGAGCCTTGTATCCGGCCTGCTCGTCAAAGCCGGAAATATCGGCAAGGTTCCGAGCGCCGAGCCCCTTTTCGCCGGCTGGTTCGCACAGGTCCTGTCAGAGGTGGCTCCCGAAATCGCGGATTGCTTTGCCGTCGTCTGGTGGAAAGGCGGAGACACCGCCCGCGAAGAGGCTCTGCTCAAGGAATCCGACGTTGTGCTCGCCTATGGCGGTAACGGATCCCTAAGCGCTATCCGGGACCGCGTCCCCGTCACAACCCGTTATCTCGCCTATGGCCACAAAGTCAGTTTCGGCGCGATTTCCAGGGCGGCGCTGGATACGCAGAAGGCGGCGGATACAGCGCATCAGGCAGCATATGATGTTGTGCGCTACGACCAGCAGGGATGCTATTCACCTCACGTGTTCTTCGTGGAACGGAATGGCCGCATATCACCGCAGGATTTCGCCCAATACCTTGCCCATGAACTCGAGACGTTCGAGAAAAAGTATCCCCGACGCGCCCTGTCCATCGGCGAAGCACGCGACATGGCGACCTGGCGTCACGGCGAAGAGATCAAATCATTCGCCAGCAAAAACCGCGGCCTGATCGGAAATGCAGATAGCGCATGGAGCGTCGCCTTCGTTGATGACACGGAAGATCTCAGCCCCAGCGGACTGAACAGAACGATCAAGATTGTCGCCGTCGACGCGCTTGCCGATATCGTGCCGCGGATAGCACCCTATAAGGCATTGCTGCAGACAGTCGGTATCGCCGCACCACCGGCCGAACTCTATGCGTTGTCGACCGCGCTCGGGATCGCAGGGGTTACCCGGATCAGCGCCATCGGGCACATGACAGCGCCTGAGGCCGGTTGGCATCATGACGGGCGGTTCAATCTGCTCGATCTCGTAAGCATCACGGAAATAGAACGATCCGCCGAGGCCGCCGCAGATACTCTGGCGCCCTACGCAGATTGAACACCCGAACACACCCATGAAGCCGAACAGGTAACGCAATGGATTTCACCGACAAAGTCGTTCTCGTCACCGGCGCCAGCCGCGGTATTGGCGCTGCCATTGCAAAGGCATTCGCCGCCGAAGGCGCTTCGGTCGCCGTGAACTACCTGCAGAGTTCGGATGCTGCAGAAACGGTGGTAGCCGCGTGCAGACAGGCCGGCGGCGATGCATCGGCTTTCCAGGCAGACGTGACTGACAGCGAGGCCGTTCCGGTACTGGTCAATAACGTGCTGGAAACTTTCGGGAAGATCGACATTCTGGTGAACAACGCTTTTCGGCCTTACGTGTTTGACCCGGAAAACCGCAAGATGTTCTGGGAGCTGGACTGGTCGCATTACCAGACTCAGATCGATGGAGCGCTTCTATCCACCCATGGCCTGTGCAAAGCCGTCCTGCCCGACATGCGGCGGCGGGCACAGGGCGCCATCGTCAACATTGCGACCGACCTGGTCGCCCGACCAACCATCCCCTATCACGATTACACAACGGCAAAGGCCGCGCTGATCGGGTTCAGCCGCAATCTTGCCGTCGAAACCGGGCCACTCGGCATCCGAGTAAACTGCGTCGCACCGGGGCTTGTCTATCCGACCGAAGGCAGCCGGGACACGAAGGAAAGCGTCAAGGACATGATTTCGGCACAGACGCCGCTTGGCCGGATCGCGACCCCCGATGACATTACGGGGCCGGTGCTGTTCCTCGCCTCTCCCTGGAGCGGCTTCATGACGGGCCAGACACTGTATGTCGATGGCGGGCTCGTGATGTCGTGACGCCGGTATAGCTAGCCCCGCCGCATCAGATAAAGATTGCTACCGACGATCAGGGTCGCACCCGCAACACTCCACCAGCTCGGAATTTCGGCGAAAAGCAATAGTCCGAAAATACCTGAATACACGATCCGCATATAATCGAACGGTACCGTCACGGTCGCCTCGCCCAGGGTAAACCCATGGGTCAGACAGGACTGACCGATTATCCCGAGGACGCCGATCAGCAGGAGAACGGGCACTTCTGCCCATGTGGGGTCGATCCAGAAATAGGCGGCCGGTATTGCCGAGAACAATGCGGTATAGAACGCGTAGTAAAAAATTATCCGACGCGTCGGCTCGGTGCTTGCCAGCTTCTTGATGGAAATAACAACGAGTCCGCCGAACAACGCGCCCGCCACGGCGACAATGCCATCCGGATCAAAGCCCCCGCCAAAAGGCCGCAGCATAATCAGGATACCGGCGAACCCCGCAAGCGTGACACCGATCCGGCGCGCTCCGGCGACCTCGCCCAGAAACAGAAAAGCGAGAACGATCATGAAAAGCGGGCGCGAAAACTGCAAGGCCATCGCATCGGCCAGAACAAGATGCGTCACCGCGAAAAAGAAGCAGTAATTTCCACATGCGCCCCAGAACCCGCGCATCAGATGCATACCCGGCCGGTTCGTCCGGATAACGTTCCGCCCATCCCGCAGCAGAAGCCAGGGCGCAAAAATCAGGAACCCGATCATGGCACGACTGAACATCAATTGTGCCGGGTGCAGGCGCTCACCGAGAATTTTGACGAAAACGGCCATTATCGTCAGCAGTAATGCGCCTGCGGAAACAAACAGGATAGCGCGCACACGGGATGGAATCAGCGCCCAGCGGGCTCGCAAAACGCTGACGGCCGGACTGGACTTCAAATATCGCTCTTTCTGGTGTGACGTTTCACTTCGGCATCCAACCGGCCGGTACAGGCCAACGAGAACATCCGGAAATCCCCCATTAACGACCAGACGGGATAATGCAAGATCGCAGGTCGATTTCGCTCTATCGTCAGATGGGATATCCAAGCAAGGCCATACCCTGCCACCGCAGCGGCTGCAAGAAATCGCAAATCGCCCGACCAGGTCAGCAATACGACAAACGCCATCGCCAACGCCGTTCCGAGAACATGCATCAGACGCGTCGTCGGGTTTGTATGCTCGGACAGGTAATACGGCCAGAAATCGTGGAAAGTATTGAACTCGGGTTTCTTTCTCATTTACGCAGGATAATTCTTTCACGCCGCAAATTCCATTGATCAGCGTTACGCGACGCTCTATTTCGGACGAATGAACCCTGATCCTGTTTTCGACTGGCTCCTGACCGACGCACCATCTCTGCCCTCCTGCCGGCATGTCCTCGAAGAACTTATCGCTCGGCTCAACGCGGAAGGTATGCAGCTCCATCGTGCCGTGCTTGGGATCGGTGTCCTTCATCCCGAACTGATGGCCAAGACATATACCTGGGAACGCGGTTCCAAATATGTCTCCGAGACAGAAATCCACCATGGCATCGAGACAACCGCTCAATACCTAGATGGCCCTTTCCGTCCGCTCAACGAAGGCACACCTTTTGTGCGGCAGCGACTTGCCGGGCCTGACGCGGCAATTACCTACCCGATGCTGGAAGCGCAGCGTGACGCCGGATCGACGGATTATATCGCAATCAGCCTGCCGCGCAGCGATGGCAATATATACCGCTCATCCTGGACCACCGACCGCGATAACGGATTCACGGATGACGAAATCCAGCGACTCCTCGCGCTGAGACCGATCATCGGCATGGTTGCCGAACTCCAGTCGCGGGCAGAGATGACCAAGAGCGTGCTCAATCTTTATCTCGGTCGCGAGGCCGGGCGGCGTGTTTATGCGGGAGACATCAAACGCGGCGAAGGCAACACCATCCGCTCCGTGCTATGGATGTGCGACCTGCGGGGTTTCACGTCGCTATCTGACAGCATCCCGCTGAACCACCTGATTGCGACCCTCAACGACTATTTCGAGGCTGTTACCGGACCTATCCATGCCAGCGGCGGAGAGGTCCTAAAATTTATCGGTGATGCCGTCCTCGGAATTTTCCGGATCGAGGAAGAAGCCGATATTGCCGAAATATGCGAACGGGCGTTGAGTGCCGCGGAGCTGGCAGTCGCGAATATGCGTATTCTCAACAGACGACGCGATCGCGAAGACAAATCCCCGCTGAGCTGCAGTATTGCCCTCCATGTAGGGGACGCCATGTACGGCAATGTGGGCGCACACGACCGGCTGGACTTCACCGTAATCGGCCCGGCCGTTAACCTGTGTGCCCGTCTGGAATCCCTGGCCGGTAGCCTGGGTGAGAAAATCATCTGCTCGTCGGAATTCGCCACCATTTCGACCGCGGAGATGCGGACCGTCGGGATGCACGAGCTAAAGAATGTCGCCGCACCAATCGAAGCTTTCGTTCCCGCCTGACGGCGCTTGTCGTGTCCTGTTTCTCGACGAAGCAATGCGGACATGCGCAATCCCCGTTTACGGCTGCGCGCAGGGATGCTTTTATTCGGGAATGACCGAAACCTATACAGATCTCGCCCCCAATGGTCGGGTGCATCGCCGCGTCTATACCGATCCAGACGTTTTCGCCGCCGAAATGGAGCGGATATTCAGACGCGCGTGGGTCTACATCGCGCATGAAAGCCAGCTCACTGAACCGGGCGACTTCGTAACGGCGCATATCGGCGACCGGCCGGTGATCGTTTCCCGCCACAGTGACGGCGAAATTTATGCCTTTGCCAATCGCTGCACCCATCGCGGCATGAAAGTCTGTGCCGCACGGCAGGGGTCAAAAAAACGCTTCATCTGCCCCTATCACGGCTGGGCATTCGCCACCGATGGCACGTTGATCGGCATCCCTCACGGCAAGGGATATAACGGCAAGATTGATCCGAAAGACCCGGACCTGGCACTCGCCCGTGTTGCACGGGTCGAGAGCTATCGGGGGTTTGTTTTCGCCAGCGACACATCTGACGGCCCTCCACTTACCGAATACCTCGGCCCGATGACGCGCGCGATAGACAATACCGTAGACCGTGCCCCCGGCGGAGAAATCGAAATCGCAGGAGGAGGATTCCGCCAGCGCTATATGGGGAACTGGAAGCTCCATATGGAAAACGCAAACGACCTGATGCATGCCTCGATCGTCCATGCTTCCTCGGTCGACAGCGCACAGGCTGTCGCTGACGAGCTCGAAGACGGTGCCGAAGATCATGCGCTCCAGATGTTCAAGGGTAACGGCCTGCCGCTGTCTGCGATGGACCAGGTCGAGATCCATGGCTTTCCGGGCGGACATTCCTATATGGGTGGCTTCTACAAGGAAGGCTCGATCACGCAAACGACGAGCGATGACCCTGTGGTTTCCGCCTATCGGTCGGCAATGATCGAAAATTACGGCGAAAACCGTGCCGAAGACATTATGGGGTGGGATACATTCAACCACCTTATCTATCCAAACCTGATCCTGAACCCCAAGCACCAGCAGATGCGGGTACTCCAGCCCGTCGACGTGGATTGCACGATTGTTCATTCCGCATGTTTCCGGCTGAAGGGAGCACCCGAGGATATGTACCAGCGCAGTATCCGGTTCCTGAACGCCCTGAATTCACCTGCGTCGCAGATCACGACCGACGACATCGCCATGTTCAACAATATCCAGAACGCCCTCGGCGAAGCCGATACCGACTGGGTGGACCTTTCCCGCGGGCTCGGCCACGATAAAACCCATGACGATGGCGGCGAGATAGGGGAAGTCGGCACCAGCGAGTTACCACTTCGTGCCCAATACGCCGCCTGGCGCGATTTCATGGGCCAGAAAGCAGAATAAGGAAGCAAGATGCCGGCAATAGATCTTCACCACCTCGCCATCAAGACCGACGACGTCGATGCAACGGTCGAATTCTGGAACAACGTTATCGGATCTCATTCCGTCGACCGACCCGATTTTGGTTTTCCCGGCGCGTGGCTCCAATTCGGCGAAACGATGATTCACCTCTATGGCGGTGAAACAGCCCTGAACAAGGAGGGGGGCCACGATCGCGGATCTGCAGCGATCGACCATGTCGCACTCTCGGCGCGGGGCTTTGACGAGATGCGGGCATTGTTCGACGAAAAGAAGCTTCCCTGGCGTCAGATGGATATCTCTTCGTTCCATCTATGGCAGCTATTCCTCCACGACCCGAATGGCGTCTTGGTAGAACTCAATTTCGACGCCCGGCAGGAGCCGCCAGGCAGCGCAGGCCCTGACGGGAACAACGTTTACGACCCGGGTAATTTCTAGGTTGCCACCGTTCGTCAACAAACCTGAAGATTGCTAGAAACACCGTGAAATCCGTGCTCTGTTTGCGTAGTGTTGAAGACTGAGTTCTTCCTGTCCGGCAAAGGTCTGCAACGGCAGAGAGACCATTGCCGGGATCGAACCCGAGAGGCGTCCGCAACATGCGGCTTCTGAGCAAGTTTCTGTTGGTCTCCATTGCCGGCCTGACCGTTATGGTTGCGGTATTCGCCGGCATTGGCGTTACAACGATTGATGACGTTCTGTATCAGAACAGCCTGCACGTTTTGCGTGCCGAGATAGGCTCCGTCGCACGCACCCTCGAAACAAAACCGGACCGCGCCCTACTCTCTGATAAAGTTCTGTCGGAAACACTGCGCGATCAAATGCGCGGAACCGGCGATTCCCATTTTGCTTACAGTCTTTCCGGCGAACAATTGTTCCCGCCGGCAAACGACCGATTGATACCTTTCGACAAAAGCACCATCACCCGCCTGGTCGATCAACGCGGCGGAGAAGGCTGGATCGTTGTTGAACATGAGAGATTTCTGTCACATTTCGTGTTCCTGCCCGGGTCGAAAATTCTTGTAGGTGCCCGCATCCCCGAAGCCACTGTATTCTCGGGACGCTCGCGATACCTGGACTCCCTGGGTATTGCGGCGCTTACGATCATGCTGGTCGGAACCCTTCTGGCCTACATCGTCAGCCGCGCCCTGACCCGAAGGATAGGTCACACACAATCCGCGCTCGAGGCGATCAGTTCCGGCGAGTTCGGTATTCGCATCGAGGGCGCTGACGGTCGCGATGAAATTTCATTGATCCAGCGCCGTATCAATGAAATGGCCGACATTTTCGCCCGTCGCGCATCGGAACGTGAAGCGGCAACCGGCTGGCTTGAAGAAAACGAACAGCGATTTCGCGATTTTGCCGAAGCAGCTTCAGATGCATTCTGGGAAACCGATGCCGACCTGCGCTACACGTTTTTTGCCAACCCCGGCCATGATTTCGGGCACTTCCAGACCTCGGATAGCATCATCGGTACTATCCGCGGCCAATATTTCGACGACCCTGCCTTCAGATCCGGCGATTGGACTAAGCATGTCGAAGACCTGAAGGCGCATCGCGTGATCCGGAACTTCGAATTTTCCGGTCAGTACCCCGATGGCAAGGTCTTCCACCGCACGTCCAGCGCGATTCCGCGGTTCGACGAAAATGGCGCATTCGTCGGGTATCGCGGAACCACGACAGACATCACTGCGCGAATTGAGACAGAACGAAAACTCGAGCACCTCGTCTCGAACCTTCCGGGACTGGTGTTTCAGCGTCTTCTCCATCCAGACGACCGTATCGAGTATTCGTATTTCAGCGCATCTGCCGCTCACTGGCTCGGTGATCGCACCGATGAAGAAAAACTTTCGGCGTGGCAGAGCGGCGAGATCGCGCATCCGGAAGACCGCGAAAACCTCATACGATCAATCGTCGACAACGCCCGGACCGGCAGCGCATTCACAACCGAATTCCGGGGCATTACCGACCAGGGCGAAATCGTCTGGCTTCGAACCCTGTGCGCAGCCCCCACCCTCTTGCCCGACGGCGTCATCGTACAGGACGGCGTCGTCTTTGATATTACCGATTTCAAAACAGCTGAACATGACGCCCTTCATCTCGAACAACGTCTGAGTGATTTCGCCTCAGCGGCATCGGATACGCTGTGGGAAACGGATATCGAACATCGGCTGACCTGGATGAGTGACCCCGACTTTCTTGGAAACCGGTATTTCAGTACCAGCATGATGGTCGGCCGTACACGATGGGAATTTCCGGGTGTCTCCCCCAAAGACAGCCCCGAATGGGCACCGCTTCTTGATGCGCTCGACAATCACCGCCCGTTCAGGGATTTTGAATTCGCGGCCACGCTCGAAAACGGCAAAAGCGTTCACCGGCGGATAAGCGGGGTTCCGGTATTCGACGAAGACGGAAACTTCACCGGCTACCGCGGCAGCTCCTCGGACATTACTGCCAGCGTAAATCAGGAACGCGAAGCCCGCGAAACCGAGCAGCGGCTGATCGATGCGATCGAGGCATCAGATCAGGGCATCGTTCTGTTCGGACCAGATGATTGCCTGATATTCGCAAACCGCTACAGCCTCGATATAGACCCGCTTATGCAGGATATCTTCGTGCCCGGTATCAGTTACGAAGAGATGGTCCGAACCGCGGCGGAGAACGGTAACTTCCCAGCTGCCTCTGAGAATCCTGAAGAATGGATTCAGGCCAGGCTGAAATATCACCTTCAACCGGAGGGCGCATTCACGAACATCATCGTCGGAGACCGGCATATCGAAATCCGCGAAGAGCGCCTTTCCAACGGTGGTTCAATCATTCGCCAGACAGATGTCACTGAACAGGCAATCGCCCAAAAAGCCCTTTCCGAAAGTCAGGAAAGATTTCGGAATTTCGCCGAGGCCAGTTCCGATTGGCTTTGGGAAACAGATGCAGATTTCCGATTTACCGATGCCAGCGGCGGATCGGAGATCAGCGACGATGTTGGTCCCCAGGATTTTATCGGCCGCACGCGATGGGATTTTCTCGGTATTGACATAGAACATGACAAAGAATGGCGCGATCATCTCGATGACCTCATAGCCCATAAGCCGTTTCGTAATTTCCGGTTCAGCAGAATGGGACCCGACGGAAGAATCTTTCATCGCAGCACCAGTGGTGTCCCCTATTACGACCCTGAAAACGGATCATTTCGCGGCTATCGCGGAACCACCGCAGACATAACCGACCAGGTAGAAGCCGAGCAGCGATACCGAACACTTATTGAACACTCGCCGATGCCTATGGTCGTCCACGACGCGCGTTTTATATCCTACGTCAATGCCGCCGCGGTCGAAATGTATTGCGCAAATTCTTCGGCAGAGATGATCGGCCGACGGGTTCTGGACTATGTCCACCCCGACGAACGCGACGCGTTCATCTTGCGGCTTGCCGAGATCATAGAAAAAGGGAAAGTGACACCGCTTACCGAACAGCGACGATTACGCATGGACGGATCGGAAATTTCGGTAATTACGCGCGGCGTTCCAATTATGTGGGATGGAAATCGCGCGATTCTCGCCTCGCTGATAGATATCACAGATCGCGTACAGGCAGAGAGACAGTACCGTGAACTGATCGAGAATGCGCCGATGGCACTGTCGATAGATGACGGAACCCGTTTCATATTTGTGAACCAGGCGTTCGCCGAACTGTTCGGCGCAAATCATCCGGACGACGTCGTCGGGCGCCCGCTCATCGATATGGTCGATCCGGATGATATGGAAGGTTTTAAAGAACGTGTGCGAGCGCTAACGGTTCACCGACGGAGTTTGCCGACCTCGCAACTCAAGCGAAAAAGATTTGATGGCAGTAGCCTTACCGTGCTGAGCAGGGGCGTTCCAGTCCAATGGGAAGGCTCTCCGGTAACTCTCGGCATTCAGATCGATATCTCCGACCGGATCGAGGCGGAAAAAGCGCTTGAAGATAGCGAGGAGCGTTTCAGGAATCTCGTTGAAGGGTCCCGTCAGGGTGTTCTGCTCCATGTCGATTTTGAACCCGTCTTTGTAAACGCGGCTCTCATTGACATGTTCGGCTATGGATCAGAAGAAGAACTCCTGACCCTTCCATCCATACTTACACTCGTCGCGCCGGAATCTCGGGAGATATGGCGGGATAACCGCACCGCGCGGCTATCCGGACTCGACGTAGAAGACGACTACGAGTTCACCGGACAACGCAAAGACGGGACGAGAATTATTGTCCATATGACCGTCAGGGTCGTTAATTGGGAAAACCAGACGGCGATCCAGGGGACAATGATTGACGTCACCAGACGCCGTGAAGCCGAAGCGCGAATCCGGGATAGTGAAGAACGCTTCCGGCTTCTTACGAGCACTTCACCCGTCGGAATTTTTGTCACGGGTGCCGAAGGGCACTGCGAGTATATTAACGAAGCCTATGAAAAGATGTCAGGCCTCACCTCTGCGCAGGCCCTTGGTCAGGGCTGGGCCAAGGCGATACACCCCGAAGACAAAGATCGTGTCTTCGAAGACTGGTATGCAGGAGTACGTGCGGAAAGACCGTTCCGAACGGAATTCCGTTTCCTGCGCGACGATGGGACGATCACATGGGCAATCGCGCAGGCAGTTTCTCAAAGGGACCCATCCGGTAATACTCTGCGTTTTATCGGGGCGATAACGGACGTCACCGGCCGGGTACGCGCCGAACTTGCCCGCAAGAAAAGCGACGACCGGTTTCGCACGCTCACCACCCTGTCCCCGGTCGGGGTGTTCCTTACGGATGAAAACGGTCGAGTGGAATACGTAAACGAGGCTCTCTCGGGCATGCTGCACATGCGCCCCCAGGAGGCCTATGGCCACAAATGGATGGCCGGCATTCATCGCGATGACCGTCACGAATTGGTTGTCGCCTGGGAACAGGCATACGCCGCGGCCGAAAGCCTGGAGATGGAACTAAGGATGGGCGACGATACAGGCGAGATCAGGTGGGTACTCGTACAAGCCAGTCCTTTCGATGCCGGAGATGCCCGCACAGGCTATGTCGGCGCGGTTACTGACATCACGGAACGTCGTTCAGCTGAAGAACAGCTGCGCCAGGTTCAGAAGATGGATGCCATCGGTCAGCTGACCGGCGGCATCGCCCATGACTTCAACAATCTTCTCGCGATCGTCCAGGGCAACCTCGAACTTCTCCGGGAACGGGCACCCGATAATGAACGTCTGACAAGCCTTATCAACGCGGCGCATGGCGCCACGCGAAGAGGCGCGACACTGAACCAGCGATTACTCGCCTTTGCCCGCCGCCAACCCCTCGCCCCCAGCGCCTGCGATATGAACAAGGTCGTCAGCGAAATGGCGGGGCTCTTCATCAGAACACTTGGCGACAACATTGACCTACGCACCCGGTTCGCAGAGGGATTGTGGCCCGCCAATATCGACCCGAACGGGCTGGAAACCGCCGTCCTGAACCTCGCTATTAACGCGCGGGACGCAATGCCCGACGGCGGCAACCTGACAATCACAACCGAAAACAAAACCTTCGACATCGACCGCCCTGCCCCGGATCAGGATATAGCTCATGGCGACTACGTTATGCTCCGGGTGAGCGATTCCGGAACAGGAATGGATGCCGAAACCCTCGAAAAAGCATTCGATCCGTTTTACACCACAAAAGGTATGGGCAAGGGCAGTGGACTGGGCTTGAGCATGGTATATGGCTTTGCCCGCCAATCCGGCGGTACCGCCACAGTGGAAAGCGCCCCGGGTCGTGGAACAGCTATCACGCTCCTTTTTCCCCGATCGGATGAAGAACAGGCTGTCCACCAAATCATTAAACCCGAGCGGGCGCCCGAGGGTGCCGGCGAGCGCATCCTGATTGTCGAAGACGATACCGATGTCCGGGAAATGGCCATCGGCATGTTCGAGTCCCTGAACTACACGACCTTGATCGCGAGCTCTGCCGAGGAGGCACTGGAGATACTCGAACGGGAAGACGACATAGAACTGCTGTTTACCGATGTGATGCTGGGCAGTGGTGATACTGGCCCGGAACTGGCGAAAAAAGCACGGCAGAACTTACCGGGATTACGCATATTGTTCGCATCGGGTTATGCGGCATCTGAATTCGACCATGGCACGCCGTTCGAACTTGGCGCACTCATAAACAAGCCTTATGAACGCGCGGAACTGGCTCAGGCCATCCGGGTCGCGCTGGAAACCGCCCGCGCGTGATCATGATCTAGATTACAATGTCCTGAGAACGCTCGAACACCGTCAGTCCGATGCCCTTTCCAGGCGCGAGACACGTTCGGCAAGGCTGACCAGATCCTGCTCGACCGCTACGCGGCCGCCACCGATATCAGCACGAATCGAACGGACATCTCCTTCCAGCGCATCCAACCGGCGCTGAATCTGTTCCAGATGGCCCGACACGACTGTTTCACAGTGGTCGAGCCTGCGTTCCAGTTCATCCAGCAACACCATCGGGTCAGCCAAAGTTGGCAAATGGAGGCCGTGACGACTGGGTCCACGGTCGACCTTGTCTCTCGTATCGTCCATTACTCTTACGTCCTACCTCTCGGGGAACACTACTTTTCCGTTCATGAACGATAAGTTAATAAGAGATTGATACATTTCGACACAATTTTTCGTGAACAGACTAACCCTTTGTTATAAAGTTATTTTTCGACAAAATATTGAGGCTAAATAGTTAAAATAGACGACCCGGTCGTGCGCCTTCCCGCCAAATCGGCATGCGCAGTCGCCGCATCTTCAAGCGCATAGCGCTGATTTATTTCAACTTTCAGAATACCTTCGGCGATAAGACCGAACAATTCATCGGCATTGCGCGCCCGCTCAACCGGGTCCTTGATGAAATTCCCCAGACCGCCACAGGCAACCGAGCCCGACAAAGGACGCAGCACCCGAAGATCGACAGGCCCAATAGGCCCCGATGCCACCCCGTAGCTCACCATTCGCCCACGCTCGGCAAGACAGCCGAGACCCTTTTCAAAGGTATCCTTACCAATGGCGTCATATACAACGTCGACGCCCTTGCCGCCCGTGATATCGCGAACGCTGTCGGAAAAGTCCTGCTGTGTATAAACAATCGGGTGATCGCATCCATGTGCAGCAGCGTAGGCTGCCTTCTCCTCGTTGCCGACAGTTCCGAGAACCGTCGCACCCTTGTGCTTTGCCCACTGACACAACAACAGACCGACGCCCCCGGCAGCCGCCTGGACAAGAACCGTCTGCCCGGCCTTCAGCTCCCACGACTCATGGAGCAGATAGTGTGCCGTCAGTCCCTGAAGGGTTGCCGCAGCAGCAATTTCATCCGGAGTATGATCCGACAGGCGGATAAGGCGGTCCGCCGCAATGATCATCTTTTCCGCATATGCGCCGACCGACATGCAATGCGATACCCTGTCACCCGGCTTGAAATCGGACACGCCGTCCCCCACTGCATCGACCACGCCGGCCGCCTCCATCCCGATGACCGCCGGCAGTTTGGCGAGCGGGTAGGTCCCTGCGCGATGGTTTATGTCGATGAAATTGAGCCCTGCAACCGTATGCCTGAGTAACACCTCGCCGCGTCCCGGGTCGGCAATTTCGACGTCTTCCCATTTCATTACATCGGGCCCGCCGGTTTCGTGAATACGGATCGCTTTTGCTGTCGTCGGCATATCTGTTGGTTTCCCTGTTTTAGCTATAAGTCTGCGAGGACTGCCCATAGTGGCCCATGGGTCTCGAATCCAATGCCCGGAACATCCGGTAATGTCGCTTTCCCGCCCGATATCTCTACGCCACCCTGAAGACCGGAAAGAATAAAGTCGGGCCGCGCCGCCATTTCATGAGCACCAAGCTGCAACCCGGCAACAGTGTGAAATGCGAGAAGATGCCCTGCATGAGGAACCATCTGCGATCTCGGCCAGTCACCGGCCTCGGCAAGTCGGACAATATTCGCGTATTCCACCACACCATATGAAAGCGCAGGATCAATCTGTATCAGGTCACGGTCTGCACGGAGACCGCCATATCGCATCAGGTTGTAGGTTTCCGACATCGAAAACAGGTTCTCACCCGTGGCAATCGCGCCGTCGTAATACCCGGTCAGGGCCGTCAGAAGCTCGAAATCGTGGGGGTGTCCCGGTTCTTCGATCCACGCCAGGTCGTAAGGAGCATATGCATCCGCCATCGCCTGGGTTTCCCCGGATGTTGAGCACATGCAATTTACGTCGACCGCCAGACGGGAACCGTCATTGCCGAGCAGCGGCAGGATCGCCTCAATACGCGCGCAATCATCTTCGAGGCCATACTGACCGCATTTTATTTTCACGGTCTCGAACCCCTGGTCGAGGATTCCCCTGATCTCCTCCACGAGGGCAGTCAGGTCTCGATCCGGGTAATAGTGTCCGCCCGACGCATAGACCGGAACACGCTCGTGAGCGTTGTCCCCGTTATACCGTTCAGATAACAGCTGCCAGAGCGGGATGCCTTCAATCTTTGAGGCTGCATCCCACAGCGCCATATCCAGAACGCCCACGGCTCCCGCACGGTCACCATCGCCGCCCGGTTTTTCGTTCGCCATCATCGCCGCCCAGCCATGGACCGGATCAAGACCGCCATCGGCGCCGGTCATATCCCCCACCGCTTTCAGCCTCGGCGCGAAGCGTTCGTTGATCAGACCGCTTTGGCCATATCGACCGACAGACGAAAACCCATAGCCCGTTACCGTGCCTTTTTCCCCTGCATCTATGTCGATCGCAACAGCCGACGCGGTCATCTCCAGAAAGCTGATAACCGCGTTCGACATGGGATCTGAGAGCGAAACGGTCTTCTCTCGGATGTCAATAATACGCATATGGACAGCTTAGGCAGATCACCGCACAATGCCAGAATCAATCATCGGAAAATGGGAACTTCGGCCATGGCCAAACTGCGACACATCGCCATGCAGGTACCGGATCTTCAGAAATCGGCGACCTATTACGAGAAACTCTTTGATCTCGACCGCGTCTGCGATGTCGAAAGCGAGTACGGTAACGCCGTGATGCTCTCTGACGGCACCATGAACCTCACGTTGCTCCATTTCCCGGAAGGCACCAAGGGCGGCAAGAACGGTCCCGACTGGGCAGGCCTGCACCACATTGGGTTCGTCGTAGACGACAAAGCCGCTGCCGGCGAGAAAGCCGTCGAACTTGGCGGAGAGTTTTTCATGGAACTCCCGGATAATATTCCGGGCGTCGATGCAGAGACTAAATACAAAGACCCGAACGGTCTCGTATTCGATATTGCAGATCACGACTGGACCCAGAGCGACCGAAAGGCCTGAGAGGCCGCTGCCGGCTACACCCGCCACGCAACTTGCCATTCGACGTGTACACGACCTATTCCGAAAGCCCCCACATGGATCCCATTGCGAAAGACATCCTGACCTTCTGGTTCGGCACCACCGATTTGTCAGCGGAAATCGACCGCCGCGAAGTGTGGTTCAAATCCACTCCCGAATTCGATCGTCATCTGATCGACAACTATACTGGGCTGCATAAACAGGCCGCCGCAGGCAACTTCGATCATTTCGTGGATGTTCCGGAAAACTGCCTGACGCTTATCCTGATGCTCGATCAGTTCCCGCGAAATATCTTCCGCGGCACACCGAAGGCCTTTCACACGGACCCGAAGGCACGCGACATCACCAGGATCGCCGTCGACCGGGGCTATCACCTGAAATTCAGCAACCGGCCCAAGAACTTTACCTTCCTGCCGCTTGAACACAGCGAAGAGCTCGAAGACCAGATACTCTCGGTCAAACTATACGCAACCCTCAACGACGAACGCTCGATGAACGCGGCGCAGGGCCATCACGATGCCGTTGCCCGGTTCGGCCGGTTTCCGCACCGCAACAAGGTTATGGGCCGCCAGAACACGCCGGAAGAAGAAGAGTATCTCAAAATTCCGCCGACATGGGGCATGACACAGGCGCAAGCAGAAGAACGCGCCAAAATGCTGAGGGAACAGGGTATCGACCCGGCCGCCTGACCAACCGGAAATTCCGGCAGTCAACGTCTAGTCACGAAACCCCGGGTCAATCGCGTCGACCTTGCGGACCATCGCCTGAAAATCCCGATCCCCGACGAGCTCGTCCGCGGGTGGCAGGCGGTTCTCCGCCCAGCCCTGCGCCATCTTGAGGCATTCGTCTATCGGCGGCTCTTTCAATGCAGCGCCGGACGACATCGCTGCGATCTGTATCTCGCAGGCGCGCTCCAAGTAATGATGCAACAGGAAGCATTCCGCGACCGACCGGCCGGTGATCAGCGTGCCATGATTTTCGAGAAACAGAACATGCTTGTCGCCAAGATCGGCGATCAGACGTGGTCCTTCCTCGTCCTTGTGCACAAGGCCCTCGTATCGGTGGTACGCCACCTGGCCGGCGAAGCGCATCGATGCCTGGGAAATGAACTTAAGTCCGCAATCCATCGCCGACACGGCGGCCCCTGCCGTCGTATGCAGATGGATCGTCGCATTCACGTCCGCGCGCGCGTCGAGAACCGATCCATGGATCCGGGGTCCCGCCGGGCTCGACGTATGCTCGGTCTCGTAGACGAGCTCGCGGTTCTCGTCATAGCAGCACAGGTTCGACGCGGTAACTTCGGAAAACAGGAGGGCCGTCGGTTTGATCAGGAAATGGTTGGGTGCATCAGGAACACGGGCGGCGAAATGGTTCGCGGTCAGGTCTTCCAGGCCCATATAGGCTGCTACCCGGTACAGGGCTGCAAGCTCTACCCGCATATCCCACTCTGCCTGCGACACGCGATCACGCATCGACGGCACCTTGGCAGACGGCATGGCAACAACGTTCATTTTCTTCCTCCATTTATCTCGTAAAGGTTAGGTCCGACTGCGGCATCCCGTCAATCATTGCCGCCGGGGCGTTTTCTCCGGTTTCGGACCAACGAAATAC
>CAJQLI010000237.1 GCA_905479125.1 uncultured Alphaproteobacteria bacterium
CGGCTCGGCACTGCCGGACACCGTACGCCCGTTAACGTTCATCGTGATATCGGACATGCTCATGCGCCGTCCTCCTCTTCTCCGAGAGCGCGGGCAAGGGCACGTTCAAGTGCTGCAACATGCATCGCGAAAGACTGCAATGGCCGCCCGGCAAGCGCCGACGGCACGATATCGGCGGCGCTGACACGCCGTTCGATGATCGCAAGCGGATCCGGCAGGACGACCGGAGGACCGCCAAGCGCGCCGAGCGCACAAAGATGACGGCCATTTTCCGGATCGATCAGAACCGTCGCGCTCGCCTTCGCGAACTCGCCGACCTGGCGCATGAACTTCCAGTATCCCCAGCGTGCCGCAGGGCCCGGACGCGGCACCTCCACGGCCACAAGAAGCTCATTGTCGCCAAGAGCGGTGGTATACGGCCCGGTCATAAAATCCGCCATCGGAATGCGGCGCTCTCCATCGGGACCGGCGACGACAACCGTCGCCTCCAACCCGGTGAGGACAATCACCCAATCCGCCGCCGGGTCGGCATGGGCAAGGCTGCCGCCCATGGTGCCCCGGTTACGCACCGCCCGGTGGGCGATGTTCGATGCGGCCGCCCGCATCCAGCCACTTGTGGGATCCGGCGTCTCGCCATCCTCGACCTCAGCATGGGTTGTCGCCGCGCCGAAGCGGACGTATTCGGGGGTTTCGACAATTGCGCGAAGCTCCGGCACCGTTGCGATATCGATCAGGCGGCGCGCCCGCACGAGACGGAGGTTCATCATCGGTCCAAGCGACTGATTGCCGGCAACCGGCTTATCGCCGGTTTCGGACACCAATGCCTCGGCAAGGGTGTCTGCCCGGTCGAAGTCGAATGCTGCGGCCTTCATGGACTTTTCTCCCCAGCGGCTGCCGCGAGAGCATCAAGGACACGCTCCGGCGTCAGGGGTATCTCGCCAACTTCGGCACCGAGAGGTGCCAGCGCATCGTTGACCGCGTTCGCGATCGCGCCGGGCGGGCCAATAGCACCACTTTCCCCGATCCCCTTCTGGCCGAACCGGCTCAGCGGGGACGGTGTTTCCATGTGAAAAATTCTGACCGGCGGAATATCGCCGGCAACAGGCAGGTGATAATCGGCCAGCGTCGATGCCAACGGTTGTCCGGACTGATCGAACGGCATTTCCTCGAACAATGCGGTGCCGATTCCCTGCACGGTCCCGCCATGCACCTGACCATCGACGATCATCGGGTTGATCATCGTGCCGGCATCTTCGACGATCACGTAGTCGAGCAAATCCACGCTTCCGGATTTAAGATCGACACTGACCTTCACAGCGTGGCACGCATAGGAAAACGTGCCGGTATCCTGGACGGTCTTGTAGCCTTCGGTCACTTCCAGCCCCCTCGGGTCGACATCATCGGGCAAAAGCTGCGGTTTCAGATACCAGGTCTTCGCAACCTCTTCGACCGACACGGAGCTGGTACCTGCATATGCCATTCCATCCTGCAGGGTCACATCTTCCGCTTTGGCCTGAAGAAGATGCGCGGCGATATGTTTGATGCGGTCGCCGAGGGCGGCGCTGGCGGCCCCTACGGCGCCGCCCGCCATGACGATACAGCGCGAACCCCAGGTCCCGGTTGAATAAGGCGTGTAGGCGGTATCGCCGTGGACCAGCTTTACCTTTGCCGGATCGACGCCGATCTCTTCATACGCGATCTGGGCTAGGGTTGTCTCCAGACCCTGACCATGGCTGTGAACGCCGACACGGAGTTCAAGCCCGCCATCGGGCGTCAGCCGCGCACCGGCCTGCTCGAACCCCGGCACCATCGGAATGCCCCATCCGTGATACACCGATGTGCCATGCGCTCCCTGTTCGCAGAAGATCGACAAGCCGACACCCACCCGTTTATCGCCGATCTGGTTCGTCTGTTCTGCCCGGGTCGCCTCGATATCGATCGCATCCAGCGCTCGGGTCAGTGCTTCGGGATAATCGCCGCTGTCGAAATATTTGTTGGTGATATTCGTGAACGGCATCGCTTCCGGGCCGACCAGATTGCGCCGCCGAATAGCTTCCGGTGTGATTTTCAGATCGCGGGCCAGCGCATCCATCAACACCTCAATCGCAAAGCACACCCCGGTGCGCGCGACGCCACGATAGGGCAGGATCGGCGGCTTGTTGGTCGCGACCGACCATGTTTTACACCGGTAACCCTTCAGCCGGTAAGGCCCGGGCAGGATGCTGGCAACCTGCGCGGATTCGAGGCAGGCCGAGAACGGGTAGGTCGAATAGCAGCCGGCATCGACGATGGCTTCACAATCAACGGCCAGCAATTCGCCATCCGCTCCGGCATACCCGGTTACCTCGTAATGATGTTCCCGGCAGTTTGCGCTGCCGCTGAGGTGCTCGCGGCGGTCTTCCAGCCAACGGATCGGTCGGTCCAGCTTCATCGCCAGCCAGCCGGCGCAGATCTCTTCGCCCAGCAACTGGCTTTTGAAGCCGAACCCGCCACCGACATCAGGAGCAATAATACGCACCTGGCCATGATCCAACCCGAGACAACCGGCGATCCCGGTGCGGACGATATGGGGGATCTGCGTTGCAGAATGAATCGTCAGCATTTCAAGATGGCGGTCCCAAACGGCAACAACGCCTCGGCCTTCGATCGGCGCCATGCATTGGCGCGCGGTCTTGAAGGTGCGTTTGACCACGGAGGCTGCACCCGCCTTCGACGCCTCGAAATCGATGTCCACGGCGCTTTCGAGGAAGACGTTTTCATCCCACTCGTCATGCACCATTGGCGCATCCGCATCGCGGGCCTTTGTCATATCGTGCACTGCCGGCAATTCGTCGAAATCAATCGACACCAGTTCACAGAGATCCTCAGCACGGGCCCGGGATTCGGCGAGGCATGCAACGACTGGCTCGCCGACGTGCCGGACCTTCGTCGCGGCAAGAACCGGCTGAATAGAACTACGAAAACCCGGCAAGCCTGAATCCGCCTTGATCCCGCTGACACCCACGAGATCCTGCGCAGTAAAAACACGCTCCGCGGAATCAGCCGGTTTTTCGATCCCGTTAATCCGGGCATGTGCAAGCGGGCTGCGCAAAAAGGCAAGCTCGAGCATCCCTTGCATGCGGATATCGCCGATGAACCGGCCACGGCCATGCAGATAGCGTTCGTCCTCCTGACGAAGAAGCGAGCTACCGATGCCTTTTCCGGTCAGTTTACTTTTTACATCTGTATCCATCGATATTTCCCTTCGTGACGGCGGCACTTTCGTGTCCGGTCAGGCATTCTATCAGCTCATCGGGGTCCGATAGCCGAAGAACGCAATC
>CAJQLI010000238.1 GCA_905479125.1 uncultured Alphaproteobacteria bacterium
TATTCAACGCCCAGCGCTTTGAGTGCGATATGACCCGCTATCCGACGATCACGCGCATTTTCGATGCCTGCATGAAGCTGGAAGCGTTCGATTCCGCGCAACCATCGAAGCAGCCGGATTAGGAACCGAATTCTCAACCCTGTGATCGTCTTCGGTGCGACGGAGCAAACCGTATGATGAGCGCCCCCGACTTTCCACGGACCTATCGCATGAAGTCCGGCCCGCGGGTGTTTTTGCTCACGATTGCTCTTCTGATTTTTGGGGTAGGTGCCGCGGGCATATATCTGGAGTTGGAATTCAGTCCGGTTTACTACGTTATTTTATTGCCCTTCGGCTTGGTTGCCGCCGTGGGGGCGATCATGGCGTGGTATTTCTTGGCTGCGCCAGAAATAACGCTCACCCGCAGTTCGATTGAATTACGTACAGCCCTCACTCGCCGGGAACTCTTTAAGAGTGAGATCGCGGGTTACAGGCGTGTAAATCGCTATTTTGGCAATGCGACGATCATGCTGTTCCCATCGGATCTGCGGGACAGAGGGATCGATATCCGGCGATTTATGCGGCGCGACCAGTTGTTCGAAGAATGGCTGCGGTCCCTGCGCAATCTCGACCAGGTCGGCGTGGTGCGGTCATCAGAAAACATGCCCGGTGACGCAGAAGATGCGGCCCGGCCGGGATGGGTATTGGCGGTCGCAATGGTTCTCAATATCGCTGGGGCCTTTTGGGCAGTAGTGGCGGTATTAAGTTCGGGCCTGTCTGATGAGCTTGGTGTCGTTCTTGTCTCGGCGCCTTTGCTTGCCCTGATGATGGCGATCATCTGGCGGGTATATTTCCGTCTGGATTTCAGGGGCGATGGAACGCGAACTTCTCTGTTTTTCTTGTTTTTCCTGCCCGGCATCTCTCTGGCCTGGCGTGCCAATTCGGATATCGAGCTTGCCGGCTGGGAGATGCCGGTCGTTGCGGCGGCCGCTATTGCACTGTTGATCGCGATTATTTCACGCGCGTCTTATCGTAGATCGTTCGAGGCGGGCTCCCGGTTGGCAGTTCTGTTCGTCCTCATGCTCCCTTATGGTTTTGGACTGACGCTGTTCACGAATGCCAGTTTCGATACATCTCTGGCGCAGACTTTTCCGGTAACGATTCAGCACAAACACTATAGTCCCGGTGGGCGCTACCATTTCGCCAGGTATTGGGTTGACCTCGGCTCCTGGGGTGAGCGACTGACCGAGAGTTCTATTACGGTTCCGGGCGACCTCTATCGACGGCTCGACATCGGCATGGTTGCGACTGTCCGGTTGTATCGCGGCGCTTTCCGGATGCCATATTACACTCTGCATCCGTCGATCAGACTTCCCGATTTAAAATGGGTTCCAGTGATCTCGGACCTGGAAGCTGGGGTCGCCGCCTATGATAAGGGGGAATTCAATAAGGCGCTCGAACTGCTTCGAAAGCCGGTGGAGGACGGCGATGACCGTGCGCAGTTCTATGTGGGGATACTGCATCGGGATGGAAGGGGTACTTCCCGCGATACCGACGCGGCAATGCGCCTGTTCCAACTGGCATCGGCGCAGGGGAACGCCAGGGCCATGCATGCCATCGGCTACGCTTATGACCGCGGCATAGGTGTGACCGAAAACCTCGGCGAGGCGATCGAATGGTATCGCAAGGCGGCGACGGCAAACGACCCGAGTGCCCTCACCAGCCTTGGTGCTCTCTACCAGGAGGGGCGCGGCGTTACCCAGAATTTTGAACATGCGCGCAGGCTGTGGCTTCAGGCGGCCGAACTGGCCTGGGGCCCGGCGATGAACAACCTCGGAATGATGTATGCTAACGGCACCGGCGTTACGCATGATATGGCGGAGGCTACGGGGTGGTGGGTTCGATCACTGGGCCTCGGGAATAAGGAGGCTGCCTGGTATCTTGGTCGATATCTCACCCGAGCGGGGGCGACGACTGTTGAAATTTCCGAAGGTGTGGCGATGTTGCGGGAAGCCGCGCTGTCCGGGAACGCCCAGGCGGCTTTCAAACTCAGTATCTTGTATGGATCCGGTAGGGGTGTTCCAAAAAGTTCCGCGGACCGGTTGAAATGGCTGGACCGAGCCATTGATCTCGACCATCCGCCGGCAATGCTGCATCGTGGCGGTTTGTATGCCGAGGTTGGGCAGGCAGCATTGGCGGCGCAGTTTTATCGCAGGGCCGCAGAAATGGGCTATGCGCGGGCGCAGGCATATCTCGGGAAGATTTATGCCGATGGGAATAGTGTCGCGCGGGATCTGACCGAGGCGGTAAAATGGTATGCACGCGCTATCGCGCAGGGGGATGCAATGGGACAACGCCTGCTAGCCTATTCCCATCATGCCGGGCTGGGCGTAGACAAAAACCCGCAAGAGGCCGCCCGCCTTTATCGTCTTGCCGCCATTCAGGGTGATGCCTATGCCGCGGATAACCTTGCCCTGATGCTGCTATACGGGCTTGGGGTATCTCGGGACGAAACCGAAGCTCTGAAATGGACCAGAATGGCAGCGGATCAAGGACAACCGATTGCATTAAACAATCTCGCGAATATGCTCGACCGTGGTGACCCGGTCGGGCGTGACGTGACCGCAGCATTGGTTTTCTATCGGCGCGCTGCGGCGCATGGTCAGGCAAATGCGGCTCATAGCCTTGCAACGCACTACTTTTCCGGCCGCAGCATCGAGCGTGATATCGAAGAATCCTATTACTGGACGCTGATTGCCGAACGCGGCTATAGCGCATCGGAGAGGACGAATATCGTCTCTCTGAAACGCTCAATCCTTGCTGAAATCCTCGAGACGGGAGGCGATCGGGCTGCTATCGAGAAGCGTGCCTCGCAGTTCCGTCCGCTTCCTGCGCCACCGGCACCAATACCGTCGGCGAAGCCTTATGTGACACCCCAGGGCCGCTAAGACCGATACTATTTCTCCCTTGCCCGCGCTTCGGCGACGATGGCGCGAAGCGAGTCCAGGTCGCGTCCGCCGCGCAATAGTGTGTCGCCGATAACGAAGGACGGTGTGCCGTTGAGCTTCAGCTTTTCCGCCAGGGCGTAATTTTTGCGCAGGATAGTGTCGGTTTCGCCCGACCGCATGTCGCGGCGGAGCTTGGCTGTATCGATTCCCACGGATTGCGCCATGGCCATGATCGCGCTTTCGCCAAAGGCTGAATTCGCTTCCATCATAACCTTGTGAAAGGACAGGTATTTCCCCTGCTTGCGGGATGCGATGGCGGCGCGCGACGCCAGCACCGAGTTCGGGCCCAGGATCGGCCATTCCTTGTAGACCCGTTTGATGTTTGGGTCTGATTTTACAAGCTGATCGACAATCGGATGGATCCGTTTGCAGACACCGCACCGGTAGTCGAAAAACTCCACCACGGTAACATCGCCCTTTGGATTGCCGCCGACCGGGGATTCCGGGTCATTGAGCAGGGCGTTGCGGTTCGATGCCAATAATTGGAGGTCTGCAGCGTTATCCGCCTGCTCTTTGCGGTTTTTAAGAATCCTGACGGCATCGGTAATGATTTCCGGGTTTTCAAGGATGTAGTCGCGGACGATTTTTTCGATCGCGGCCTTGTCTGCAATCGATACCCCGCCGGTATTCTGGGCAGATACTTTTTGGACGGGCAGGGCAATCACTGCGGCGAGCACAAGGGCGCCTGCGAGCCGGGCGGGGTGGAAACCGTTACGGCGGTGGGTAGAATTCTTCATGACAAACTTCTCAATAGATTGGGCGGGTCGCAGAATGCGGCCGGTGGCGGGAACATCTGCATGACCGTTCGGACTGATTGTAGCCCGGTTATATCCGCATATTCTTCACATTACGTTGAGGGCGGGCGGCAGAAATCGAATGGGGGAAGGGTTCCTGCAGGCCTTGAAATCAGCGGTTCTGCGCTTTTTTGCGCGCCCGTTCGGCGGTATTGGCGATGTCCTGTGCGCGCAGCCAGCCCGGCGTGTTTGCCTTGAGAAGGCGCTGTGCCTTTTTCGCCTGGCCCTCCGCATCCAGGTTTCTCCCCGATAGCAGGTTATGCTCCGCCAGCGCGAGCGCGGACATGCCGAGATCTCCGTTCCGCCCATAGGCCGTCGCAGCGAGGCGCCATGAAAGCGGCATGTAGCGGTCATAGCGGATCGCCTGTTGCAGGTTTCGAAGGGCAACAGGGATCAGGTCCTGTTGGCCGATTTCTATCTGCGCATGGGCAAGCCCGACCCGAAGGAGCGGCTGCTTCGGACGCAGGTCGACGGCTTTCTGGTATGACGGTAAGGCATCTTTCACTTTCCCGTTCTCGAACAGGATCTGGCCCCTGAGCTCATGAAAATAGGCGTCGTCGGGCGCTTCGGCGATCAGGCCATCGATAATGGGCAAGGCCAGATTGAGCCGGGAATCGCGAAAATAGGCGACCGCCCTGGCGTAGCGGGCCATCACCGACGGATCATCTGCCTTGAATTCATAGAGCGTCTGCGATGGCGGGTTTATGAAGCCTTTGAGCTTCGCAACCATCCTGTCATGCATCGCCTGCAGGACTGTCGGCAGCTTATTGTCTGAATAGGGTGACTTTGCGACGTGGTTGCGGACGAATTCTAACCGGTTCCGGGTGAGTGGATGGGTCACGACATAGTCGTCCTGCCGCGAACGGACCAGCAGCTCCTGATCCTGAAGCAGCTCGAAAAATTCCAGCAGGCCGCGCGCCGATGTTCGTGTCTGATCGAGCAGATTGACGGCAACCTGATCCGCCGACCGTTCCTGGGTGCGGGTGAATTTCATCAGGTTCTTGATCGCGACGCCGGTGCCTGCGGCGGAGCTCGCAGCGCCTACACCGCCGTCTTTCGACAAAACGCCCAGCGCAATTCCGACGAGCTGTCCGATCAGGGCCTGGGTCCGGGCATCGTCGAGTGCGCCTTCCAGGCGGGCAAGGTGTCCGCCGGTGATATGGCCGATTTCGTGCGCCATTACACCGATGATCTGGGACGGGCGTTCAGCTGCCATCAGCAACCCGGTGGTGACGAATATGCGCTGTCCACGCGCAACGAAGGCGTTAAGTGCCTTGTCATTGACGACGTGAAGGCCGAAGTCCTGCTCGTCGATTCCGGCGGCGCGCAGAAGTGGCGAAACGTATGTCCGAATGGTATGTTCGATTTCCGCATCGCGGATTCCGGCAGCCTTCGCCGAGCCTGATGTCAGGGACATAGACAGCGAAATTGATAGCGATAAAATCGCGATGACAGCAAAAATGGCTGCCATGGAGGAAATTTTAGTGCGCAAGGGCCCAACTTTCATCCGCAAACCTATAAGTAGGTGGCGACCCCTATTCCGTCAATTGATCACGTTACTGGGGGCAGGATTCATTTGTGCCGCATGTGGCAGTGACAGCCCGCCGGAGGGGCAGATCGGATTTATCCAGGAGAACTTCGGCGGCGTGGTGTCCGATGAGCCCCGTTCGGCACTGGTCGGGCGCGATATTCTGTCGGCCGGCGGAAATGCTGTCGATGCGGCGGTCGCGACCTATTTCGCCATGTCGGTTACCTATCCCGGCGCGGCAACGCTTGGCGGTGGCGGTATGTGTGTGGTGTCCCGCGGTCAGGATGATGCGGTTGAGGCGATTGATTTTCGACCCGCGCTGTTTGCCCAAGGCGGACGTGCCGTCATGATCCCCGGCGCTGTGCGCGGCATGTTTGCGTTGCATGCACGTTACGGGCGACTGAAATGGGAAGCGCTGCTGCTTCCCGCGGAACGGTTGGCGCGCTTCGGGAACCCGGTGCCGCGTGCGTTCGCACGGCAAATCGCCGGGCTACCGGCTGCGGCATTTGCAGGTCCGGAATTCCGCCGGATTTTCACCGTTGAGGGTAAGCCGCTGGCCGAGGGCGAGAGACTCCGTCAGCAGGAGCTGTCGACGACACTTGCCGGTATCCGTCTTCGTGGCCCGGGCGAGTTTTATGCGGGCGACCTTGCTGCAACCCTCGCGCAGGAGCTTGGGGATTTGGCGGGCATAAAGGTTCCCAGCGAAGCGTTTCGAGCCTATCGGCCTAAATGGATGAAGACCCAAGTCGTCAAAGTGGGTAATAACGAGCTGCATCTGCCCTCCGGGCCGGAAGGCGCGCGTGCCGCAGAAATCTGGGGGGCTCTCTCCGATAACCGCCCATTACCCGCCAATGCGTCGCAGGCGTCATTCGACAGCGCCGGCTTTGTGGCGACGGATCTATCGGGCGGAGCAGCTGCCTGTGTGGTCAGCGCGAACGGCACGGTGGGCGCCGCGCGGATTATTGGTCATAGCGGTATCATCGCCGCGGCCCCGCCGCGTGGGGATTCTTTTCCCGGCCTGCCGATGGTGTTGCTGAACCCGGCGTTCAAGGATGCACGTGGTGTGGCGGCGGGCTCCGGCGGCGTGGCTGGGGTCATGCGTGTCCTGCGGACAACGGTTCCGACATTCGGCGGTGACAGCGCACTGGACAAGATAATCGCGGCGTTGCCGAGTGACGGCACGGCAACCGGCCGGGTGAACATAATTCAATGTCCCAAGGGCGCCCGGGCAGAACCGCAGACGTGTGTCTTCCAGGCAGATCCCGCCGGGCATGGCCTCGCGGTCAGCGCTGCGTTCTGAATATGGCACTGAAGCGGTCCATCCGGGGGCAGGTCCCGCCATTTATCGTTATGGATGTGATGGCGGAGGCAAACCGCCGGGAGGTTGCGGGCGAGGATGTTCTGCATCTTGAAGTCGGTCAGCCCTCTACCGGTGCGCCGTCGGGGGTGATCGAGGTCGCTCAGGCAACGCTTGTCAGCGACAAGCTTGGCTATACCGAGGCACTTGGTATCGATCCGCTTCGTGAGCGTATCGCCAGGTATTACGGTGAAACCCATGATATCGACCTTGCCGCCGACCGCGTGGTCGTGACGACGGGGTCATCCGGCGGCTTCATGCTGGCGTTCTTGTCAGCCTTCGATACCGGTGATCGCGTTGCGCTTGCCGATCCGGGCTATCCTGCCTATCGCAATATCCTGTCAGCGCTCGGGATCGAGGCGGTAGCCATCCCCACGACGATCGACGATCGGTACCAGCCGACCCCGGAGCTATTGGACAGGGTCGTGCGGGAGACCGGTGCGATTGACGGGTTGATCGTCGCGAGCCCGGCGAATCCGACCGGGACGATGTTGGCGGCGGCGGAAATGAAAGCGTTGACCGGGTATTGCGACGCGAACGGCATTCGGTTGATTTCCGACGAGATTTATCACGGAATCACCTATGAGGGCGCTGGCGAAACGGCGCTGAGTTTTACGGACAATGCGTTCATCGTGAACAGTTTTTCGAAATACTACTCGATGACCGGCTGGCGTGTCGGCTGGATGGTGGTACCCGAAGACCTTCATCGTTCGGTCGAATGTCTTGCACAGAACCTGTTCATTTCGGTGCCCGCATTGTCGCAACGGGCGGCCTGTGCGGCTTTCGACTGTCGTGAAGAACTGGATGCGAACGTCCTGCGCTACGCCGCGAACCGGGAATTGCTGCTGAGGGAATTGCCAAAGGCCGGGCTCGACCGTCTTGCGCCGGCAGATGGTGCTTTTTACATCTATGCCGAAGTTGGACACCTGACCAATGACAGCGAAGCATTCTGCCGACAGATACTTGCGGAAACTGGTGTCGCGATGGCGCCGGGCACCGATTTCGATCGTGAGCGTGGACGGGCGACGGTGAGAATTTCGTTTGCCGGTGATACAGCGACAATGGGTGAAGCGGCACGACGCCTGCAGGCCTGGCTGCCCGGCGCGGGTTAGCCAGAAGAAAAGGGGCGCCCGATGAGGCGCCCCGATTGATCTTTCCGATTGTTCCGGCCGATTGGGCCCGACCGGTATTCCGTTATTCGACGATCTTTTGCCACCAGCCTTTACGGCGCGGTTTTTCAGCGGTCGTTGTGGCAGCAGCGACTTCCGGAGCGTCAGCCGCAGGCGTGTCCTCGACGGTTTCTTCCGGTGCCGCACTTTCAGCCTTGCGATCATCGCCATTCGCTTCCTCGGCAGTCGGGGTTTCAGCAACCTCGACATCTGCTTCGGCCTGGGACGATTGCGTATCTTCGGCATCCGGCTTTTCGCGAATTTCAACCTCAATGACTTCTGTCGTCGCAGTGTTCTGATCAGTGTTCTGATCAGTGTTCTGAGACGCGTCATCCTGACTTTCGTCAGAGCCTGTTTCCGCTGCCGGGTCGGTTACTTTGTCAGCGGCGAAG